>JBARIB010000144.1:0-4289 GCA_049799535.1 Allostellaceae bacterium
GGGCCGGTTTGACCAGATCGATCCCGGGCGGATTGGCGAGATGTTGCAGGTCAATGTCGTAGCGTTGACCGAGCTCACCCGGCTGCTGCTGCCGGGCATGATTGCCCGCCGCCGCGGCAAGGTGTTGCTGGTGGCCTCGACCGCCGCCTTTCAGCCGGGTCCACGGATGGCCGTGTACTTCGCGACAAAGGCATATGTGCTGAGCCTCGGCGAGGCGCTGGCGTATGAGCTCCGTGGCACCGGCATCACGGTGACGACGCTGTGTCCCGGCGCCACGGTTACCAACTTCTTCAAGACGGCCGGGGCCAAAGATATCGCCTTGCGACCGGCGATGAGCGCGCCGGAGGTCGCACATATCGGATATCGCGCGTTGAAGGCCGGACGGCGGGTCGCGATTACTGGAAGGCTCAACCGAATTCTTGCGCTCGGCGGACGCTACGGGCCGCGCTCGATCGTCTTGCCGGCCACCAGCGCCTTGATGTCGCGCCGCTGACCGGGCTAAGCTCCGGGCGGGGAAGGATGTCGCGGTTTCAGGTATGTGAAATGCGGGGGGTTGTGTTCCTTCTGCTAGCCGGTCTCTTCGCTTGCGCGATTGGTTACGTGGCAACATCGGCCAGCGCTTCGTCCGAGCTTCGGGAATGGAGAACGGCCGCCGGGACGCCGCCTTCGAAGAACGAGTTTGCGGCCGTTGTCGCCGCCTGCGAAGATCGAGTCAAAGGCTCAAACAAGGATGGCCCGCTCGAGGCCTGTCTCGCCTATTACGGCCTGCAGCGCTTGCAATAATGTGTCAGCGGGTTGCGCACATCGTCAATGGAGGTTGGCAGCCTCCCGCAACTTGAATGACGAGGACCATCGTCCTTTCGTGTTCCGCCGCTTTTGCTCCGCGCATTGTGATGCTGAGAACCCCAGGCCCGTCTCGACGAGCACGTTGGAGGGGCTGCGCAAGCGTTAAGTAGCGACGGGGGAAGTTATGTGCTCAGGGCGGAATCCAAGGCCGATCACCCGGGCGGGTAGCCGTCTCAGGAGCGCCGAACAAGCCGGGGGGCCAATAGGTTGGCGGCCGCGACCGCATCCTGGATCGCCAGATTGATGCCAACACCGCCTATCGGCGACATGGCATGCGCGGCATCGCCAATGCACAACAGCCCGGGCCGATGCCATACCTGCAATCGATCTATAGAAACGCTCAATAGCTTCACATCGGACCAATCGCTCAACTCCTCGAGCCGATCGCACAGGTAAGGCGCAAGTGCGGCAATTTCGGGAACTCATCACCGATTTGTGCTCCCAAAGTCCGGACTTCCTGATGCGCGCGCTGCAAAAACTCATCTAGCAGCCCCAGCTCGTACATGACCTCTAGTGTCGAGGGGTGGATCGTATCACCACGGAAGTGGCGCTGGAAATCGGCATGCTTCTCTAGGACCAAGACGGAGATCCCGGCCCTGGCCAGCAGCAAGCCGAGCATCATGCCGGCGGGATCGCCGCCGGCTATACGGCAGCGAATAGAGAGTTCGTCGGCACTCATCGGGTCGTCTCCTCGGCGGGTCGCCCGCCGCTTCGGCGGACCGCGCCGCTGATGGTAGGACGGAAAAGACTGTCAGATGGGCGGCAAGGATGGAAGATCGAGCGGCGGCTGGTTTGCTTTCAGTTTTTCGAGCCGTGCCGCCTCCTTCGCCAAGATGTAGTCGCGGTAGGCGGCGCGATCCGCCTCACCGACAGTCGCCTGGGTCGGAACAACACAGACGGTCGGACACCGCGTCACACCTCTGGCGCTCAAAAAGGCGGCGACGGCGGTTTCGTAGTCGGCATCCGTCATAACGGACCTCTTAGTGGAACAACCCGGATGCCAGATAGCGCGCGCCGGTTAATGATGGGTTAGAGCAATACCTATAAAAAAGTTTTCGAAATACCGCGGAAGCCGGGTGACGCGGCTGGTGTTTTTGTTGTCCCTAGACGATATATGCGACCCGGGAGGAATAGCAGGACGGGGTTGGACCTTGGTCCATCCGGATTACACGGTGCGATTTTGGGGCGTGCGGGGCAGCATTGCGTGCCCAGGACCCGATACGGTCCGGTACGGCGGCAATACCTCCTGCGTCGAAATCCGGTGCGGGGACCACCTGATGGTCTTTGACGGCGGCACTGGGCTGCGGCTGCTCGGCAACGAGCTGATGGCCACCGGTCAGCCCGCTAAGCTGGATTTATTCTATAGCCACACGCATTTCGATCACATCTGCGGCCTGCCGTTTTTTGCCCCGTGCTATGATCCGCGAAGCAGCCTGCGCATCTGGGCCGGTCATCTTAACGACAGCAAGAATATCGAAGCCGTGATCAACAAAATGATGATCGCTCCGTTGTTTCCGATCCCGATGGGCATCTTCGCAGCCAAGATTGAGTTCAGCGACTTTACCGCCGGCGACGTGCTGACGCCGCATCCGGGGATCCGCCTCTACACAGGGCCGCTTAATCATCCCAACGGCGCGACCGGTTATCGCATCGAATATGGCGGACGGGCCGTCGCCTACATCACCGATACGGAACATCGACCGGGCGAACGCGACCCCAATGTACTGGGCCTGATCGACGGCGCCAACGTCATGATTTACGACGCTTCGTATACCGACGCCGAATTCCCTTCTCACAAAGATTGGGGCCACTCGACGTGGGAGGAGGGCGTGCGCCTAGCCGATGCGGCGGCAGTAGAGACGCTTGTGATCTTCCACCACGACCCCGGTCACAATGATGATTTCATGGACCAGATCGCCGCTGATGCCGCGGCTGCCCGGCCCGGCACAATCGTCGCGCAAGAGGGTCTTGTCCTCCATCCGTGACAGGATGCCGTGAGCGAAGTGCCTCGGCGTCTGCTGACGAAAACGCGTGTTCCGCACGCGGTGCATCCAACGGTTTGAGGATGCCTGCAGCGTTTGGCGTCGAGGTGGCGCCGGCTGAAAACGTCTCAGCTCTGGCCTATCCCGCCGCCGTGCAACGCCGTGCCGGCGTAACCTTGATCCTCGCGCATGGAGCGGGGGCCGGCCAGTCGAGCGGTTTTATGACGGCCTATGCCGAGGCGCTCGCGGCGCGCGGGATCGATATCCTCACGTTCAATTTTCTCTATACCGAGTGCGGGCGCCGCCTCCCCGATCCTAATAAGAGGCTCGAATCGTGCTACCGCGCCGTGATCGAAGCCGTGCGCAGGCGCGGCCTTCTTGGCCCCACTAAGCTCGCTATCGCCTCTCAGGTCGCAGCCGGCGGGATCGGGGATTTGGTGGGGCTCCTCTTTCTCGGCTATCCTCTGCGCCCTCCGGGAAGGCCGGACCGGGTTCGCGCAGCCCATCTGCGGGAGGTCAAGGCGCCGATGCTGTTCGTCCAAGGCTCGCGCGATGCGTCCGGCACACCTGCAGGGCTGCATCCGATCATCCAGCAGATCGGGCCATCAGCCGATCTCTACGTCGTTGAAGGTGGCGATCATTCATTCAAAGTTCTGAAGAGAGTCGGGATCCCGCAGCAGGAGGTTCACCGCGCCATTCAGGACCGCGTTGCGGCCTGGCTGCGGGGAAAAGCGGCGGCTACTTAGGTGCCGGAAGAAAACCTTCATCCCAGTTTTTGACGGTAATCGGGGACGATGCAAAAACTCCCAGTCAGAGCAGCGTGACGAGCGAGGCCGGAACGGCGCCGCGCAGCAAAGCCTTACGGGCCTCCCATTGGCTGGCCGAATCAAGGATTTCCAAGAATTGCACCTCGCCGCCAGCAAATAGCGCGACGGGCAGACCGTCGCGGTAGAGAAGGCGATTGCCAGTCAGGGCGGGAAGCTTTGGTCCGGGGGTCAAGATGCCGACCAGGTTGAGAGGATCGGTGCCGGAGAGCGAAACAAGGCTGCCAGAGGGAGGCTTACGGCGAACTTCGCGCAACATGCCGACCGCCTCCGACAGCGCGAATTGCTCTCCGGAAAAGCCAGCGATAAAACGGCCACCGCGGATCTCGCCACGCGCTTCGAGCCGGCGGAACACCCTTAGAAGATCGCGCCAGGGGGGTAACCAGGAGGCCTCGCGCTCGAGCAGGCGCCAGAACACCACGCCGTAGCGGAGCAGGAGGGTCCTTGCAAGATGCTCGACCGCTTCGGGTCTGGCGGGCACATGCGGCTCGGGACGGCGGGCAAGGGCCCAGCGGCCGGCGCTTTCCGTCCCGAACATCAATGTGCGTTGTCGCCTTTTGGCACCAGCCGGCTTCCGCAGCAAGGCGCGCAGCCCGGCAAAGCTGTCCGAGGTAACCAAGCCGAGCGCGACGAGCTC
>JBARIB010000145.1:0-3696 GCA_049799535.1 Allostellaceae bacterium
GATAGGGCAGCGAGATGACCCCGGTGGCGAGCTTGATGCGCTTCGAGCGCTCGCCCGCCGCGGCGAGGAACATTTCGGGCGAACCGATCATCTCCCAGCCGCTCGAATGGTGCTCGCCGCACCAGAACTCGTCGTAGCCGAGCTTGTCCAGGAGCTCGACCAGGTCGAGATCGCGGCGGAACTGAAGCATCGGGTGCTCGCCGACCGGATGGTGCGGGGCGAGAAAGGCGCCGAAACTCAAACGCGGCATGGCAGGGTCTCCTGCGGCTGGTTCAATTAAACTCTGAGGCTACGCCACGCCCTGGACGGGGGCGCCTGCAGCGCAGCCCTGAAGTGCTCGTTCGGCAAGAACTTTATCCTAGAATTATGCCACTTGGTACCGAAGCAAAGCCGCGACACCGGCATTTGCCGCTGACGCCGGCCCAGGAGTTAGCGTAAACTGCGCAGCGGCTACGGCTCCTGCTGCAGGACAGCTATGCTCATTGTATGTCCCATCAGGCGCGACACCCGTACCGACCAGAGGTGCAGATGAAGCTCGGCGTAGCCCTTCCAATTGTCGACATTGGCGGTGAGCCGGCGGCTTTGCGGGAATTTGCGCAGGCGGCGGAGGCGATCGGCTATCACGGGATCGCGGCACCCGACCACGTGCTGGGCGTCAATGTCGCGAGCCGCCCCGGCTGGACCCAGCCGCGCGCCCGCTCGACCGATCTCTATCACGACCCGTTCGTATTGTTCGGCTTTCTCGCCGGCTGCACGAACATCGGCGATTTCTCGACGCAGGTCTTGATCCTGGCGCAACGTC
Source organism: Allostellaceae bacterium (assembly GCA_049799535.1). Lineage (GTDB taxonomy): Bacteria > Pseudomonadota > Alphaproteobacteria > ATCC43930 > CGMCC-115725 > AP-15. Next base: position 803 of record JBARIB010000145.1, read on the forward strand.
AGACCGTACTCGTCGCCAAGCAGGCGGCCTGTCTCGACGTCCTCTCGGGCGGGCGGTTCCGGCTCGGCATCGGGGTCGGGTGGAACGAGGTGGAGTTTGTCGGCCTCAACGAGAATTTTCACAACCGCGGCCGCCGCTCGGAAGAGCAGGTCGAAGTGATGCGGGGGTTGTGGGCGGAGCCGCACGTGACCTTCAAAGGCAGATGGCACACGATCGAGGATGCCGGCATCAACCCGAGGCCCTCCGGTCGCAAGATCCCGTTGTGGTATGGCGGTCATGCCGATGTGACGTTGCGGCGCTGCGCCAAGTGGGGTGACGGCTGGATGCCGCTCGCATATCCGCCCGGCGAGGAAGCGAAGAGCGCAATCGCCACCTTGCAACGCTATGCCGAGGAAGTCGGACGCGATCCGGCGACGATGGGCATCGATACGCGGGTCTCGGCCGGCGCCGGCGCCGAGGCCGAATGGCGCGAGGAGGTGCGTTTCTGGAAATCGATCGGGATCACGCACCTGACCCTGGCCAATTATTACGAGAGCGGCCACCTGCACCGTATCGCCGGCCGCTCTCTCGGCGATCACATCACCGCAATGCGGCGCTACTGGAACGCCGTCGCCGACCTGCTCTAGCGCCGCAAATCGGTTTTCTGTCTGACCGCGACGGCGGCCTTCAAGCCAATGGCGCTGTGCGGAAAAGTACCCCCTCCGCGATAATTACGCGTAGCGCCAGGCCGGCTCGCTGGGGTCGACCAGTTTCAGGTCAACTGGCGCCATGCCAAAAATTCCAATGACCACCGGCTCCTTCGCATCTTTCCTGACGCCGTCGTAATGCGGCGTATGTGCGACCCTCCTCACGAAGCCGCCAGCCCGTACTGGAACGGTGGCGTTCGGGTCGAAATCGGCGCCGCTGTTCACCCACCAGGTGCCGGACAGCACCAAGCACAACCGGTCGGTCGCGTAACTGTGCGGCGCGCTCATATAGCCGGGGTACCATTTCATCAGCACGACGTATTCCCCCGGCTTGTCCAGCCCGCCGAAGAGCGTCGCCATTTCGGCGCTGTGGGGCGGCCCGGAGGTCCACGCAGTCCATTTGATCTGATCGGGCAGAGTCACCTGTGTTTCGGCGGGGTTGATTGCTTCCGCTCGTCCGGCCGACAATCCGAGCGGCAACGCGGCGAGGAACGGGGTGAGCAGGAGCTGCCGCCGACCGGACAATAGACGCTTGTCTTCCGCGAAAGTTCGATCCGTCATTTTCAATGCACCGAAGAGCTAGAGGGAAACGCGTGTGCCGAGCGCTTCGAGAAAGAGCTCAGAAATTGTGGGAGAGCCGACCAAGCAAATCCGCTCACCAGATTGCCGTCGCGAATAGCGCGATCGGGCGCGGTATCCACAAACTCAGCTCCAGCCAAGCGCACTTCCGGCGCACAGGCGGAATAGCCCGAGACGCGGCGCCCGCGGATCACGTCGGCCGCCGCGAGAATTTGCGCCGCATGGCAGATCGCCGCGATCGGTTTGTTCTTGGCGGCGAATGATTGAACAATCTCAATCAGGCGGCTGTCGAGCCGAAGGTATTCCGGTGCCCGGCCTCCGGCGATCATCAGGGCATCGTGGTCTTCCTCTCTGATGTCGGCGAAAGTTGCGTTCAAGATGAAATTGTGCCCCGGCTTCTCGGTATAGGTCTGGTCACCCTCGAAATCGTGGATCGCCGCCTTGATCTTTTCGCCGGCCTTTTTGCCCGGGCAGACCGCATCAACGACATGCCCGAGCATCGTCAGCGCCTGAAATGGCACCATGACCTCGTAGTCTTCGTCAAAATCGCCGACGAGAAAGAGGATCTTCTTCGCTGACATCGCTGTATCCTTTCGCCTTCTTCACTGCGCCGCCTGCAAGGCCGCGATCTGTCGGCGCGGCGGCGGTGCCATGAACTCGAGGCCGATCGGATCGGTAATTGATTCTCGCAGGATGCGAGCGATCTCCGCCTTCGCCGCAGCGTCGAGAGACCACCCGAAGACCCCATCGATCGGCTGCAACTGGCTGGGGTGGCGCGCGCCCCACAGTGCCGTCGTGGCACCTTGATCGAGGATCCAGCGCACCGCTAAATGGATGACCCGCTTGCCGTAACGATCTCGGGCGAATTGATCGAGACGCCGGACGGCGGCGAGATATTGGGCATATCGCGGCGGCCGGAATTTCGGATCGGTCAGGCGCAGATCGTCGCCCTCGAAATGCGCGTCTTCTTGCAATTTGCCGGACAGAAGGCCGCGGCACAGCGCGCCATAGGTCAGGGTGGCGAGACCCGACTGCCAGCAATAGGGCAGAAGCTCGGCCTCGATCTCGCGCTCGAACAGATTATAGGGCGGCTGCACGACGTGCAGCTTGGCGACGCGGCGAAACCGCTCGATCTGGGAAACGGAGAAATTGCTCACGCCAATAGCCCGGATCTTGCCTTGGTCGAACAGCGTCTGCATTGTTTCGGCGGTCTCTTCGATCGGCACCAGCGGGTCGGGCCAATGCACCTGGTAGATATCGATGTAATCGGTACGCAGTCGCCGTAGCGAGTCGGCAACCTCGCACAGGATACGGGCACAGCTGGCGTTGCGGAAAACCTTCCCGTCTTTCCATTCGAGCCCGGTTTTGGTGGCGATGACGACCCGCGAGCGCAGTTGGCCCTCGGCAATGGCGCGGCCGACGATTTCTTCGGAGCGGCCAATTCCATAGGCCGGCGCCGTGTCGATCAGATTAACGCCTCGCTCGACGGCGGCGTTGATCGACTTGATCGACTCTTCTTCGTCGGTCCCGCCCCACATCCAGCCGCCGATCGCCCAGGTACCGAGGCCAATGCGTGAGATGGTTAGCGGGGTCCCGGCAACTTTCGCAAACTTGGTGTCGGCTTCTCGA
>JBARIB010000146.1:0-3337 GCA_049799535.1 Allostellaceae bacterium
GGATAGCCGATCCGCGCTGTGATTTCTTCCGCCTCGGCCGGCGAGTGGGCGGTGCCGTTTTCAGCCTGACGCAGGCCCAGGTGGCTCAGGAGTCCCTGAAACCGTTTTCTATCCTCGGCCAGATCGATCGCATCGGGCGAGGTGCCGAGGATGGGGATCTCGGCTTCCTCCAGTGCTGCAGCGAGTTTGAGCGGGGTTTGACCGCCGAACTGCACGATAACCCCGAGCAGCGTGCCTCTGCGCTGCTCGACGCGCACGATTTCGACCACGTCTTCGACGGTCAGCGGCTCGAAATAGAGGCGGTCGGAGGTGTCGTAATCGGTGGAAACCGTCTCCGGATTGCAGTTAACCATGATCGTTTCGATGCCCGCCTCGCGCAGACTGTAGGCGGCATGCACGCAGCAGTAATCGAACTCGATGCCCTGGCCGATCCGGTTCGGCCCACCACCGAGTATGATGACCTTGCGCCGGTCGCTTGGGTCGGCTTCGCACTCCGGCGGCGCAAATCCGTCCCCCTCGTAACAGGAATACATGTACGAGGTCAGCGATGGGAATTCGGCTGCGCAGGTGTCGATCCGTTTGTAGACCGGTTGTACTTCGAGCCGTCGTCGAAGAGCGGAGACGCATTCCTCGGTGAGACCTGTGAGCCTGCCGAGACGGGCATCCGAAAAACCCATTTGCTTCAGGCGCAAAAACGCGGTGCGATCCCGCGGCAATCCCTCCCGCCGCAGTTGTTCCTCCGCCTGAACAATCTCCCGTATCCGTTCGAGAAACCAGGGCTCGAAGCGGCAGGCGGCGTGAATTTCGCCGGTCGTCAGGCCGTGACGGTATGCCTGCGCAATCAGCAGCAGGCGATCGGGCGTGGGTTTGGCCAGCGCCGCCCTGACAGCCTCCTTGCCGGCGCTCTCCACTCCGTCGATCGAGACCTCGTCAAAGCCGGTGAGGCCTGTCTCCATCGAGCGCAGTGCCTTCTGCACCGATTCCGCGAAACTGCGGCCGACCGACATCACCTCGCCGACCGATTTCATCGAAGTTGTCAGCAGCGGCTCAGTGCCGGGGAATTTTTCGAAAGTGAACCGCGGCATTTTCGTGACGATGTAGTCGATCGTCGGCTCGAATGAGGCCGGGGTATTTTGCGTGATTTCGTTGGCGAGTTCGTCGAGCGTGTAGCCGACCGCCAGCTTGGCTGCGACCTTGGCAATTGGGAAACCGGTTGCCTTCGAGGCGAGCGCCGAGGATCGAGAGACCCGCGGGTTCATCTCGATGACCACGAGCCGGCCATCACTCGGGTTGACCGCGAACTGCACGTTCGACCCGCCGGTATCGACGCCGATTTCGCGCAATACCGCAATCGCAGCATTGCGCATCAGCTGGTATTCTTTGTCGGTCAAGGTGAGAGCAGGCGCGACGCACACCGAATCTCCGGTGTGGACGCCCATCGGGTCGATGTTTTCGATCGAGCAGACGATAATACAGTTGTCCGCGCGGTCGCGGACCACCTCCATCTCGTATTCCTTCCAGCCGAGGACGGACTCCTCGATCAGCACTTCTTGTGTCGGCGAAGCCCTCAAACCGCCGCGGACAATTTCCCCGAACTCCTGTGCGTTGTAGGCAACCCCGCCGCCGGTGCCCCCGAGCGTAAATGACGGCCTGATGATGGCCGGGAGGCCCACGGTCTCGAGCGCCGCAATGGCTTCTTCAAGAGTGCGTGCGAGCCTGCTTCGAGGCGAAGCCAGGCCGATCTTGTCCATAGCTCGCCGGAACAGCTGGCGGTCCTCGGCTTTGGCAATTGTCCCTTCGTTGGCACCGATCAGCTCGACCCGGTAGCGCTCGAGGATACCGGAGCGGGCGAGCGCCATTGCGGTGTTGAGAGCTGTCTGGCCGCCCATCGTCGGCAGCAGCGCCTGCGGCCGCTCCCGGGCGATGATCTTGGCGACCATGTCGGGTGTGATCGGCTCGATATATGTCGCATCGGCCAGCTCCGGATCGGTCATGATCGTCGCCGGGTTGGAATTCACCAGCACGATCCGGTAGCCTTCGCTCTTTAGCGCCTTGCACGCCTGCGCCCCGGAATAATCAAACTCGGAAGCTTGCCCGATGACGATCGGGCCGGCGCCGATGATAAGAATGCTTTCGATATCGGTGCGCCTAGGCATTCTTGGCCATCAGCGCAACAAACCGCTCAAAAAGATGATGGCTGTCCTGTGGTCCGGGGCTCGCTTCGGGGTGGTATTGCACCGAAAAGACGGGCTTACCGACCACGCGGAAACCTTCATTCGTATTGTCGAACAGCGAGAGATGAGTGGGCTCTACGCCTCGCGGCAGGCTCTCGGCGTCAACGACGAAGCCGTGATTTTGGCTGGTGATCTCGACTTTGCCGGTCAGCAGATCCTTAACCGGATGGTTGGCGCCGCGGTGGCCCCGCGACATCTTCCGGGTCGTCCCGCCGAGTGCCAGCGCCAGCAGCTGGTGGCCAAGGCAGATGCCGAAAATCGGCTTGCCGGACGCGATCAGATCGCGCAACACAGGCACGGCATAAATCCCGGTCGCCGCCGGGTCACCGGGGCCGTTCGACAAAAAAATGCCGTCAGGCCGGTGGCGCAATACGTCCTCGCTCGAGGCAGTCGCCGGAACCACGGTAACCCTGCAGCCATGCCCGGCAAGCATCCGCAAGATGTTGCGTTTGGCTCCATAATCGATCGCGACGACATGGTGTCGCGGCCGGCGTTGCAGACCGTAACCGCGTTCGCGATCCCAGACCGTCTCGGTCCACTCGTAGGTCTGGCGGCAGCTGACTTGCTTGGCGAGGTCCATCCCTTCGAGACCGGGCCAGTCGCGTGCCTGAGTTCGTAGCGCCGCAATATCGAGCCGGCCCTCCGGCTCATATCCCAGAGCCCCGTTCGGGGGGCCGAGATCGCGGATACGCCTGGTCAGCCGGCGTGTGTCCACGCCCGAAAGGCCAATCAACCCGTGCGATCCGAGCCAACTGTCAAGGGACTGCGTTGCTCGATAATTCGCCGGCGCCGTGATTTGTGCGCGTAGCACGAGGCCGCGGGCCGCCGGCATCGTCGTTTCGATGTCCTCCGGGTTGGTTCCGACGTTGCCGATGTGAGGGAAGGTGAACGTGATGATCTGACCAGCATAGGAGGGGTCGGTCAGAATCTCCTGGTACCCGGTCGTTGAAGTGTTGAAGCAAATTTCTCCGACCACGGTGCCTCTTGCGCCGGCGCCGCGGCCCCACCAGACTGTGCCAGCCGCTAAGACGAGCGCGGCGTTGCAATCGGGAGGTCGCGGGGTCGGGTCGCGCATCCGGGAGATCCTGTGGGCAGCCCCGATC
>JBARIB010000147.1:0-15116 GCA_049799535.1 Allostellaceae bacterium
GGCATTGGCGGCGCCACCGGAGGCGGCATGGGCGGTATGACCGGGGGCGGCATGGGCGGTATGACCGGGGGTGGCATGGGCGGTATGACCGGGGGTGGCATGGGGGGCACGAACCGAGGCGGCATGGGCGGCGGCACAGGCGGAATGTTCGGTGGCATGGCGGACCCTTACGGCAGCTCGGATGCAAGCGGCGCCGCTGCCGCTCCCGTGCAATACTACCTGTGCGTCACGCCTTACGACCGATGTTCGCTTCCCTCTTCGCCCGGTTCCCTTCGCAGCGGCGCGTCCTGCGCTTGCTCCACTGGGCATCGGGGTACAATCAAATAGGCGTCTGTTACCGAACGGCCTAAGCGGCTAACTCAGGGAAGCAAACACGAATCAGGGAGCGGGACCGAAGCGTACACCGACATCATTTCGGTCGGGCTCGTTCGCTGGGGCCGCAGGCCTATTCCGAGCCCGGGATGGTGCCCTTCGGTAGGCCTTCGCAATAGCGTGCGATTTCGCCGGGCGTCGTGATCCACAGATCATCGCGGTGTCGCAGGATGTGGCGCACCGCATCTCGGAAAGCACGCAATCGGAACGGCTGGCCGATGATGAAAGGATGCACCGAGACCGCAAAGACGAGCGGGTATTTGCGCGACTGCGCCCGCATCTCCTCGAACTGGTCGGTGACCATCTCGGCGAATTGGCGCCCCGTATGGCGGCGAAAGACCAGCGCCGGGGAGTCGTTGATCTCCAGTGGGTATGGTACCGACAGGATCGGTCCGGCGCGGGTCCGCATCCAGACCGGCTGGTCGTCCATCGCCCAGTCCATCACATAGCGATAGCCGGCCTCCTTCAACAGATCGAGGGTGACAGCGCTCTGCGCAATATACGGCCCGAGCCACCCTTCCGGCTTCTTGCCGGTGAGCCGTGTCAACACCTCGGTGCATTCGGCGATGAGCCGCGCTTCATCCTCCTCCCAGAGCCCGTCCTGGCGCTCCGAATTGGTTCTGCCGTGCCCGACATATTCGTCGCCGCGCCCGTTGAGCCGCTCGAAAATATCGGGGCACTGCTCGAGGACGGCCGAATTGACATTGTGGGCTCCCGGCAGGCCGAACTCATCGAGCAAATCCAAATAATACCAGAGCCCGACCCGGTTGCCGTAATCGCGCCATGCGTAATTGCGCTGGCTCTGCGCCGCCGGTGCACCGGTCGAATCACTGCCGAGACCGGCGTCAAAAGCGAAATACTCGATGTTGTTGTTGAACGTAACGGCGAGCCGCGCACCCCCCGGCCATTCATATTGCGGCCGCTTGTGGATCGGGACGTAGTCGTAGCGGTTGTGCGCGGGGAGCTTCATTGCCTCACCGGCCTTTGAACACCGGCTTGCGCTTTTCCATAAAAGCGGTGCGGCCTTCGATATAATCTTCGCTGGCGAAGCATTCCTCGACCATCCGCTTGCACAGTGCGAGGTCACGCTCGTGATCGTCCTTCATTGCTTCGCGCACGGTGGTCTTGACCGAGCGGACCGTCAGCGGCGCATTGGATGCGATCATCTCGCAATAATTCTTGACATAGCTTTCGAGCTCATCGGCCGGCACCACCTGGTTCACCAGACCCATGCGCAGCGCCTCCTCGGCGCTGAACTGCCGCGCCGTGTAGAAGATCTCGCGGGCACAAGCGGGGCCGACGAGATCAATGAGTTTCCGGATGCCGTCATAGCCATAGCCGAGCCCCAGCTTGGCGGCTGGAATGCCAAAGCGCGAGCCTTCGGCAGCGATCCTCATATCGCACGCCAGGGCCGTGCCGACACCCCCGCCGATGCAATAGCCTTGGATCATCGCGATCGTTGGCTTCGGCGTATCCTGCAGGCGCTGCCGCGCGCCTTCGGAGATTCTGCTGTAAGCCGCCACCGCCTCCTCGGAGGCCCGCTTCTCCTTGAATTCGGAAATGTCGGCGCCCGAGACGAAGGCGCGTCCACCAGCGCCGCTGACGACGATGACGCGGATCGCATCGTCATGCTCGAAATCGTCGAGAATCCGGGTCACGGCTTCCCACATTTCCAGCGATACCGCGTTGTGGCGCGCCGGGTTGTTGAAGATAAGGCGGCCAATCGCACCGTCTTTCTCAGCCACCATCTTGCTGGTAATCGGCTGATCGAGCATTCGCATTTCCTTTCCCAGTTGCGGCAGAGGAGTTCGGGACCTCGGCTGTGCGCCTCAGGCCCCGGCCTTCAGTGATTTCCAGTCGACGCCCTTCTCGAATGCAGCAGCGGCGCGGTAGATCGTTTCTTCCTCAAAGGCCTTGGCGACCAGCATCATGCCGACGGGCAGCCCATCGACCATGCCGCAGGGCAGGCTCATTGCGGGATGATGCGTGCAATCGAACTGCGCCGTGTTTGCCAGCATCTCGAAGCCCCGCTGCAGGATTTGCCCTACCGGCGCATCGGCCTCGGGCAATGGTGTCGCGACCATCGGCAATGTCGGCATCAGCAACAAGTCAAAGCGCGACAGCGGCTCATCATAAGCGCGACGCAACCGGCGCACGAGGTTCTGCGCCTTGGCGTAATAATGGCCACGATAGCGGGTCACCATGTAATGTCCGAGCAGCATCGTGTTTTTGAGCGTGTCGGACAGTTCGTCTGCGCGATTGCGCCAGGCGCTGTGGAAATCCAGCATCGAGGTGACGTAAAGGCCCTGCCAGTTGAAGCCGAAGCCATTTCCCAACATCATTTGCATCAGGGCGCCTTCGGCCGCGACGGCCAGCCAGATCGCCGATCCCTCGCGGTGCATCGGAACCGAGACGGAGTCGACGCTGGCGCCCAATCCCCTAAACCGCTCGGCCGCCTCGCGAACGATCGCATCGACCGCCGGCTGCGATTGCGAATGGCCGAAGCCTTCCTCGACCACCCCAATCTTCAGCCCGGCCGCACTGCCGCCCAGTGCCCCGCGATAGGACTTTGCCACTGCGCCGGCGTGCTGGCGCGGATCGAGACCATCATGGCCAGCCAATACTTCGAGCAGTAAGGCATTGTCCTCGACCGTCGCGGTCATTGGGCCGGTGTGGTCCAACGTCAGTTCGATGGGCATGATGCCGGTGTAGGGCACCAGGCCATGAGTCGCCTTCATGCCATAGATACCACAGAACGCAGCGGGAATGCGGATCGAGCCGCCCTGGTCGCCGCCGAGTGCCATCGGCACCTCGCCGGCGGCGACGACAGCGGCGCTGCCCGATGACGAGCCGCCAGCGGAATAGCCCATACGGTGCGGATTGTGCACCGGACCGGTGGCGCTGGTATGGCTGCCGCCCGAAAAGCAGAAATATTCGCACACCGTCTTGCCGACGATCGTTCCTCCGGCATCGAGGATGCGAGTCGCGACCGTCGCGTCGACATCCGGGACATAGCCCTCCATTGTCGAAGCACCGTTCATCATCGGCACGCCGGCGAGGCAGATGTTGTCCTTCAGCGCGACTTTCTTGCCCGTGAGCCTGCCCGTAGCGGCGCCTTCGATTTCGGTTTTGACGTACCAGGCGCCATACCGGTTCTCTTGCGGCGCAGGGCGCCGGCCCGGCAGCCGCGGGTAAGTCACCGGCGGCAATTCGTCGGGCATCCGGTCGAGCCGGTTATAAGCCTCGAAAGCCGGGCGCAAGGCTTCGTGATGAGCCGCGAGATCGGCCTCTGGCATAGTGAAGCCGAGTTCAGAGGCGACCTCGCCGAGCTGCTCCACAGTCGGGAGCTTTATGGTATCGAGCGACATGGCCGCTAGCCTGCCGTCTTTTGATACCGCCGCCCGGCGAGGTAACGGACACCTTCAGGTCCGGACCGCTCGGCATGGCGGCAGCCTGCCGTCATCGAGAAAGTGTCGCCCACGCGATAAGTTCGCTCCTCGCCGTCACAGGCGACCGACATTTCGCCATCGAGGATGAGAAGCCGCGCATCGAACTCGTGTGCGTGCTTCGGGTTGGTCTCGTTGGCCTGCATCCGACGATCGGCGGTCTCATGGTAGCCTTCGGCCCGCAATTCCGCCTCGAACTCCGTTCTGTTCATCGGCCTTTCCCTCGTGCTCGCCAGCGCGAACCTTGCGCCGGCGCCAATTCTAGCACGAGGAGGAGCCGCCGCTATCATCGGGCAGTGCCCGGCTGGGCCATTTTACAGTGCTTGCATCCAAAATCTCCAATCCGAGTAGCGTTGATACGTTGCCGAACCAGGAGATGCAGTTCCGGTTCCCAACCCCAGTGGACGTGGAACTCCACCGGTCGAGATCGTCAGCCGGTTGATTGGCATTGCCGTCCGGCCGGTGTCCTTTATGCTTGCGCGGGGTAGGTCCGGGTCGGAGGCAAGGCGTGGCTGGTGTTCTCGAAGGCATTCGCGTCCTCGATTTCGGGCGCTACATCGCAGGACCGTTCTGCGCCGCGCTGCTCGGCGATCTCGGCGCCGAGGTCATCCGCATCGAGCGGATCGGCGGCGGCGAGGATCGCGGCATGATCCCGGTCGGCGCCGGTCCCGATGGCGGCGGCGCGATGTTTCTGGCGATGAACCGCAACAAGCTCGGGATGACCCTCGACCCGGCGACGTCCAAGGGCCGCGAGATCGTGCGCAAGCTCGTCGCCACTGCCGATGTCGTCGTCGCCAATATGCCGCCCCGCGTGTTGCGCTCGCTGGCGCTCGATCTCGACAGCCTGCGCCAAACCAAGCCCGATATCATCCTGACCACCGTCACCGGATTTGGCGCCGGCGGGCCGCTCAGCCACAAGCACGGCTTCGACGGCATCGGCCAAGCGATGAGCGGCGCAGTCTATCTGTCCGGCACTCCCGAGCAGCCGATCGCCCTCAAAGTGCCGTGGGTAGATTTTGGCACTGCCTGTCTGTCGGCGTTTGGGACATTGGCGGCGCTGATCGAGCGCGGCAAGACTGGGCGCGGTCAGAAGGTCGAGGGAGCGCTGTTGCGCACTGCAATCGCCTTCGCCAACGCCACGCTGATCGAGCAGGCATTGACCCGGGTGAACCGCACAGCGACCCTCAATCGCGGCTTCAACTCGGCTCCCGCCGATATTTTCCGCACCAAAGATGGCTGGATCGTCGCGACCGTCATCGGCGAGCCGATGTTCCGGCGTTGGGCGAGAATGATCGGCGAGGAGCATTGGCTGAGTGATCTGCGCTTCAAAGACGATCAGTCGCGGGCCGATCGCGGCGAAGTCATCTCAGCCCGGATGGGTAAGTGGTGCGCATCACGAACCTGCGAAGAGGCCTTGGCCGCCCTCGAGGAGGCCAGTATCGTCGCGGGTCAGGTTTATTCGCCGCAGCAGGCGCTCGGCGACCCGCACATTCGCACCGCTGGGCTACTCGAGGAGGTGACCTACCCGGGGCTCGATCGGTCGCTGCCATTGGCACCGACACCGATCGATTTGTCCGAAACTCCGGGCACATACCGGAGACCTGCACCGCTCGTTGGCGAACACACCGAACAGATCCTCCGCAGGCTTGGATACGATGCCGCCGAGATTGCCGCGCTGCGCCTCGAAAAACTAATATGAACTCGTTGCGCCTACCCGACGGCAGCCTCTGCGAGCGGCGCCGTCTCGGTAGCGCGGTCTGTCGCAAAGTAGTCGCGCAGCAGCAGTGCAACGAGACCGGTCCAGCCGGTCTGGTGCGAAGCGCCGAGGCCTCGGCCGTCGTCGCCGTGAAAGAACTCATAGAACAGCACATTGTCGCGGAAATGCGGATCGTCCTGTTGCATTAGCGAATCGCCAAAGACCGGCCGGCGTCCGTCCTTTTCACGCAGGAAAATCCGGCACAACCGTCGCGAAAGCTCAGCAGCCACTTCGCCAAGATGCAACAAGGTCCCCGAACCCACGGGGCATTCGACTTTGAAATCGTCGCCGTAGTAGGAATGGAACCGTCGCAGCGATTCGATCAGCAGAAAATTGACCGGCATCCAAATCGGTCCGCGCCAGTTCGAATTGCCGCCGAACACCGCTGTCGCCGAGTCACCCGGGACATAGCTGATGCTAAACTGTTGGCCGGCACGCTCGAACACGTAGGGATTTTCGCCATAGAATTTGGATAGAGACCGCACGCCAAAGTCGGAGAGGAACGCCGTCTCGTCGAGCATTCGGTTCAGCAGGCGCTTCATCCGGTGGCCGCGAAGCAGCGACAACAGGTGCCGCTCGCCGGTCCGCGCATCGTGCCAGCGCGATACCAGACGCGCGAGCTGCGGTCGGTGCTCGAGAAACCAATGCGTCCGGGCACTGAAGCGGTGCAGACGGGTGAAGACCGCGTCGTCGAGCACCTCGACGGCAAAGAGTGGTATCAGCCCGACCAGCGAGCGCACCCGCAACGGAATAGGCTCCCCGTCGGGCAGGTGCAGCACATCGTAATAGAATTCGTCCTCCTCGTCCCATAATCCGATCCCGTTGCCGCCGATATTGGTCATGGCCTCAGCAATATAGAGAAAGTGCTCGAAAAATTTTGAGGCGATGTCTTCATAGACATGGTCAGTCAACGCCAGCTCCAGTGCGATGCGCATCAGGTTGAGCGTGTACATCGCCATCCATGCGGTGCCGTCCGCTTGGTTGATGTGACCTCCGCTAGGTAATGCCGCGTTGCGGTCGAATATTCCAATGTTATCGAGACCCAGAAACCCGCCCTGGAAAATATTCCTGCCCTCGACATCCTTGCGGTTTACCCACCACGTGAAATTGAGCATGAGTTTGTGGAAAACTCGTTCGAGGAAATCGTAGTCGCCTTCGCCGCGATGCTCGCGATCGATTTCGTAAACGCGCCACGCCGCCCAGGCATGCACCGGCGGATTGACGTCGCCGAAAGCCCATTCATAAGCTGGCAATTGGCCATTGGGGTGCATGTACCAATCCCGCGTCAGCAGCAGCAGCTGGGCCTTGGCGAAGCCGGGATCGATCAGTGCCAGCGTAACGGCATGAAAGGCGAGATCCCAGGCGGCGTACCACGGGTATTCCCACTTGTCCGGCATCGCGACGATGTCGGCGTTGTTTAAATGCGGCCAATCTGAATTGCGCCTGTACTGCCGCGCTGCTGGCGGCGGGGGTTGCAGCGGATCGCCATTCAGCCATTCGGGAATATCGATGTAGTAGAACTGCTTCGACCACAGCATCCCGGCAAGCGCCTGGCGCTGCACCAGCCGCGCATCGGGGTCGGCAATGTCCCGCTGCAATTCCGCGTAGAATTCGTCAGCTTCGGCGCGGCGCAGATCGAATATCCGATCAAAATCACCAAGGTCGGAAGAGTGGTCAGCAAGAGTCAGCCGTGTGCGCAGGCGAGCGGTTCCGCGGGGCGACAAGGAAAGTCGATAATGCGCCGCGACTTTGCTGCCCCGACGGTCGGGTCTGATGGCCCCAGTGTCGCCACTGACGACATAATCGTTGATCCCGTCCTTAAAATGGAGGCCGGGGGCGTCGATTCCCCACAGACGCCTGATATTCGTCTCATTTTGGCAGAACAAGAATTCCGGCCGGTCGCCGCAGTAAAGGCGCATTTGCGGCAATTGCGGATGATCGACCGATATCGAGTCATCCTCCCGCGCTACGAGCTGCGCCCTCATTGAATTGGGTTTCCACGACCATGTGTTCCGTGCCCAGAGCTGCGGTAGTACATGCAATTCAGCTGCCTCGGGCCCACGATTGTGAATCGTCACGAGCAACAGGATGTCGTCGGTATCGGCCTTGGCGTACTCGATCTCAACGTCGAAATAGCGGTTATCGGCAAACACGCCGGTGTCGACCAGTTCGAATTCCGGATCTGACCGGCCGCGGCGCCGATTTTCTTCGATCAGCCAATTGTAGGGGAAGGCCGCCTGAGGATATTTGTAGAGCATTCGCATATACGAATGGGTCGGCGTGCCGTCGAGGTAGTAGTACAGTTCCTTGACATCCTCGCCGTGATTCCCCTCGGAGTTGGTCAAGCCGAACAACCGCTCTTTCAGGATCGGATCGCGGCCGTTCCATAGCGCCAGGCCCATGCACAAGAGCAGCTGGTCATCGCCGAACCCGCCGATCCCGTCCTCGCCCCAGCGATAGGCGCGGCTGCGCGCATGGTCGTGCGGCAAATACTCCCAGGCATTGCCATATTCGCTGTAATCCTCGCGTACGGTCCCCCACTGGCGCTCGCTGAGATAAGGGCCCCACCGTCGCCAGTGTTTGCCGTGCCTTACTTCCTCGAGGCGCTGCGCCTCGGCTGATATCCGACCCAGCCTCGTCATCGGCTCAATTTCCTCCCGCGGTCCCCTCAAGCTATGATGCCAGAGCCGAGGCGACCAGATCCTTTTGGAGGAAATGCAAATGGCTGCGGCGAGGACCAACCAGCGCTACGATGCGATCGTGATCGGCACGGGCCAGGCTGGGCCTCCACTGGCGCGGCGGCTTGCGGCCATGGGAATGACCGTGGCCGTGATTGAACGTGGCGCGTTTGGCGGCACCTGCGTGAATACCGGATGCATTCCGACAAAGACGCTGGTCGCGAGCGCGTATGCCGCCCACTTGGCGCGCCGTGCCGCCGATTTCGGTGTGAGCGTCGAAGGGGCGGTACGAGTCGATATGCCTCGGGTCAAAGCCAGAAAGGACCAAATTTCCGAACGCTCGCGACGAGGTGTCGAGGACAGCCTGCGCACACTCGATCGATGCATCGTCTACCAGGGACACGCTCGCTTTATCGCGCCCTATGAAGTCCAGGTTGGGGAGACCGTCCTCACGGCCGAGCGGATCTTTATCAATGTCGGCGGAAGAGCGATGGTTCCCGAGCTTCCCGGCCTCGATCAGGTCGCGTATCTGACGAACAGCTCGATCATGGCGGTCGATTTCATGCCACGCCATCTCGTGATCGTCGGCGGCAGCTATGTCGGGCTGGAATTCGCGCAAATGTATCACCGCTTCGGCAGCGAAGTTACGGTCGTCGAAATGGGCCCCCGCATCGTCCACCGCGAAGACCCGGATGTCTCCGCCGCAATAGCTGAAATCCTTGGTGGTGAAGGCATAGATCTGCGGGTCAATGCGGAATGCATTCGGGTCGCCAAGAGCGGCGATGATGTTCTGGTAGGGGTCGATTGCGCAGATGGTCCTCCCGAGATTAACGGTTCTCACCTGTTATTAGCCGTCGGGCGCCGGCCCAATACCGACGATCTCGGCCTCGACCGCGCCGGCATCGCCCGGGATGAGCGCGGCTTTATTATCGTCGACGATCAACTCCGCACCAATGTGCCGAGGGTTTGGGCGCTCGGCGAGTGCAACGGCCAAGGGGCTTTCACGCATACCGCCTACAATGATTTCGAGATCGTAGCGGCAAACTTGCTCGACGGCGACTCGCGCCGGGTCAGCGACCGCATCACGGCCTATGCGCTTTATATCGACCCGCCGCTCGGCAGAGCCGGCCTCACTGAGGAGCAAGTAAAGCAAGACGGGAGGGCGGCCCTCGTGGCCACGCGCCCGATGACGCGCGTCACTCGTGCCGTCGAAAAGGGCGAAACCGCCGGCTTCATGAAGGTGCTCGTCGACGCCGAGAGCAAGCGGATCCTCGGTGCGTCTCTGCTTGGGACCGGATGTGACGAGGCCATCCACGGCATTCTCGACGTGATGTACGCCCACGCGCCTTATACGATGCTGCAGCGAACGATGCCGATTCACCCGACTGTGTCTGAGCTGCTTCCCACACTGCTTGGCGATCTGCGACCGCTTTAGTGCGCGAAGCGGCTTAGCCCACCGCGAGGAAGTCAATTACCCGCTCGACAGTGCCCGCACACCGGGCACAAGAAACCGCTCTGCTATCATTGTGAGGCGCTCGTCCTCACTCGTCGACTAGATCTTGCGCAATGTGAAGATCGCCGCCCCGGCCGCGGTCTCGCTCCAAAACCAGTCGCCGAGCTGCTTGCTCGCGGGTTTCCCCAAGCCATCAAGAGCGGCCTCGATATAGTAGGCCTTCAGATCGTCGACCGCGAAGCGCAGGGTCAGAGCCGTCGACATCTCGGGGCTGGGACTGGCCTGCGGCTCCCCCCGCAGGCAGCCGGCGATATAGGCTCCGGTCGCGCCGATCGACAACCCGCTGAGCCCGACGATCGTGCGTTTCCGTGCATCGACGGAGCGGCGATACGGGCCCTCGAGCTTTGCTATCTCGGTTTCGAGCTGGTCCGCCAGACCTGCGGCGGAACCGTCCCTCGCAGCGGCATTGATGAGCGGCGGTCGCCAGCGAGGGTCAGGCCGCTCGCGTGGGTCGTCCTCAGGGAAGTCCGCGATGACGACGGGACCATGTTCGCGCTCCAGCAGGCGAAGCGCGGCGAGAATCACCCGCGTTTGAAAAGCCGGGTCGCGCGGCGGGCCAAAGGGCCGCCCCAGTTCGAAAGGAACCCATAGCGCTCGCGGCGGCTTGGTTTTCTCGGTCTGCGCCCGGATGAGGCTGATCGCCACCGTCGCGATCCCCTCTTCCTCGATGTAATGCCCCAGCGCGCTCACGGCGCGCGTACAGAGCGGTCAAACGGGGGAGAGGATGACAGCGTCGACCTGATCAGCCTTCAGTCGCGAGGCAACCTCGCGGGCATGGTCTTGCATTCCGACCGGGTCTGTCGCGCCCATAAACGAATAGTGTGTCGCCGCCACCGACCCGATCGTGCCCTCAGCGGCGAGCTCGCGCAGGCGATCGAGCGGGACCACGACATTCCAGTCCTCCTGGAAACCGCTGCGGTCCAGATTGATCGAAATATGACTAAACATCAGCTGGTCGGGCCGCGTTTCGGCGGGGATCACGCGGTAATCCGCGTCGCCGCCGCGAAATGGCCGCTCGCCTCTGACGACGAGGCCAGCCGAAGAGACGATCGCGACGCGCCGTTCGGAGAGCGGCGGCCCGGCGACCCACGGTGTGGTCGTGAAATTGGGACACTCCAGCTCGGCGTACCGCTTTGCTATCGGCGGAGGGAGATCGCTCAATCGCGCCACTTCGATATTCCTTTCGATGAATTCCGGTTAAGCCGCTTCGACCGCTATGATACTAACCAGGTCCCGCCGGCCTTTCCAACGCGCCACGATCAGCGCATCGACGCCGAGGCTGCGGCCGAAGTGGTGTACAGCAAAAATCAATTGCAGCACTAGCAGGAAGAAATAGGTCCACGGCCACTCGCCCTCGGCATTGTAGAGGCCGAGCCACAGGTTGAGAATCTGCAAGGCACCGATCAAGCCCCAGAAGCCAACAAAAACGCCGAGGATCAGCGAAACGGCAGTCAATACTTCGAGCGAATAGACAATCGGCGCGAAGACGTAGAAGTGCGGTAATATGATGTTGTTGACGAACTCGGCCTGCAGCGGGATGGCGGCAGATTTGCCCATTACTCCCATCCAATAAGCGAGACCTGTCTGCCCGAAGGGCTGATCCGGGTGATCAGTATAAAACGGCGGCAGCTTCCAAAGTGTCTGCTGCCACCACATGCAGCCGATCAACAGGCGAAAGATCCAGTTGCAGACATGCTCGGGAGTGCGCTGACTGGGCATCCTGCTGAACACGTGGACGGCGACCGCGATGCTGCCGAGCACGAGCAGCCAGAAGACGCCGGTCGTCCAGGCGGGTTGCAGCAAGAAATCGATGACATCCGAGATCGGGTTGTGGTTCATCGGACGAGTATCTCCTGGCTGCTGAAACGCGAGCTCGCGATCGCCTTCAATTTGGTCGACGAGACTGCCGGGGTAAGATGCCGATTGGTTATCATTTTGATGCAGCGATCGCGCGCTTCAGGCGCCACCATGCTTCGAGAACGCATGCGACCGACCAGGCCTGTGAGGGCGCGCCGCCGGGACCATGTGGCGGGTCGGCTTCGAAGACTTCGCTGATCGTACCGAGACCTGCGTCGAAGAGGTGGTCGCGCATCGCGGCGAGACGCCCCAGCGCCATTCGCGCGTCACCGTGTACGCGATATTCCGCCAATGCATAATGGCCGAGCAGCCACGCCCAAACGGTGCCCTGGTGATAGGCTCCATCACGATGCCAGGGATCGCCGCCGTAATGCGGCTTGTAGTCCGGGTGATCGGAGGACAAGGAGCGCAGTCCATACGAGGTCAGCAGCCGCCGCCCGCAGAGCCCGACGATATGCCCCTGTACGTCCGGCGCCAAAGGGCTATGCGGCAGGCTGACGGCCAGGATCTGGTTCGGTCGGATCGAGCCGTCATTGCCGTCCGGGCTGTCGAGGACATCATAGAGCCCGGCGGTCTGCTCGTTCCTAAAGCGCGCGAAGCCAGCGCGTACCCGGTCCGACAGATCGAGATACCGTCCGGCCGGCCGGTCCAGAGCCTGTGCGAAAGCCGCCATGATACACAATGCGTTATACCACAACGCATTGATTTCGACCGGCTTGCCTATGCGCGGCGTCACGACCCAACCGTCCACCTTGGCATCCATCCAGGTCAGCTGCACCCCGGGCTCGCCGGCGCGGAGCAACCCGTCATCGGGATCGACCCGAATGCCGTACCGCGTGCCTTTGAGATGCCATTCGACAATTTCGCCGAGGATTGGGTAGGCCTCCGCCAGGCTCTCGCGATCTCCGGTCGCTTCGACATAGGCTCGCCAGGCTTCGAAGAACCATAGGCCCGCATCGACGCTGTTGTATTCCGCTTTGGCACCGGCACCGGGGAACACATTCGGCAACATGCCGCAATCGACGAATTGAGCGAAGGTCAACAAGATCTCACGCGCCCATTCATACCGGCCGGTAGCGAGCGTCAGGCCTGGCAGGGCGATCATTGTGTCGCGGCCCCAGTCGCCAAACCATGGATAGCCGGCAATTATCGATTTACCCTCGGGCCGGACGGGCAACGGCCGGGCGAAGATAAAACTGTCGGCTGCAAGTAGCAGCTGCGCGATCCACGCCGGCGTTCCCGCCATTTCGCGAACATGCCGAGACGCATAGTCGATGATTTCCAGCTGCCGTTGTCTCTGGCGCATTAGCGCGGCCCTCAGATCGCGGGATGGAGCGCGCTCAAGACTGCCGACCACGCCAACCCATTTGCCCGGCGCCAGCTCGAGCCGGACCTCGGCGACTTCCAGATGATTGTCGCGGTCCGACAAGCCGCGCTCGCGTTCGGCCGGCAAATCGAAATTTTCGATCCATTGCCGTACCGGACTAAGGCTGCCGCCGCACGCGCTAAAGGTCAGCACGAAGTCGGGTTCGCGCACCCGCAGGCTGGCTCCGTCCGACTCCAGCTGCGGGTCTATCGACCCAGCCAAGGTCTGGCCGTGATGGTCACGGTCATTGACCATCAGCCGCACGCGCATCGAGAGCGAGCGCGAACACCCCTCCGAGCCGCAGGTCAGGCGCCAGCCGACATAGCTCGTGTTCGCACCCGCTTCGAGCCAGATCCGCGCCTCGATGCGGATCGACCCGATCGCGAAGAGCCAAACCGGAAGGCCGCCGTCGAGATGAAACGATTCGATATGGACGTGGCCGGCGGGGCTGATCGCGCCCCCGCTCCAGCGGTTAGTGAACAGCGGCCAGCTCTGCTCACCGTCAATGAGCTCGGCATCGGCTCTGGCCCAGACCAGTCTTCGTCCGAGCGGCGGATCGATCGGCGCGATCAGCAATCCGTGATAACGCCTGGTCAGGCTGCCGGCTATCGTGCCCGCGGCATACCCCCCGAGCCCGTTGGCCAGCCACCATTCGCGTCGCTCGGCTTGCAGCAGATCGCCGCAGATCGCCCGCCCGAAACGGACCATCTTGGGTATAGCCACGCTCGGCAAGACCTGACGCAATCCAATTACGGCTGCGCGCTGCCGTGCGGCTCGCGACGAGCGAGCGCGGCGAAGGCGGCAATCGCCAGTACGCCGACCAGGATTGTTACCAAAGCTAGACGTAAACCAATGAATTCGGCGGTCATGCCAATCAGCGGCGGGCCGGCAAGGAGCCCGCCATAACCGGCGGTAGCCACCGCGGATATCCCGAGTCCCGCGGTCATGCCCGGGGTTCGCCCGGCGGCAGCGAACAGGATCGGAACCATGTTCGCGAGGCCGAGGCCAAACAGCGTTAAGCCGAACACCGACACCAATATTCCAGGGGCGGTCAGCGCTATTGCCATGCCGATACCTGAAGTCAGCGCGCCGGCGCGCAACAGGTTCGATGCGCCCCAGCGCCGTCGCGCCCAATCGCCGCTGAAACGTCCGACAGCCATCGCCAGTGAAAAGCCGGCAAATCCGGTTGCCGCCGCGGCCATACCGGCTCCCCGGTATTGGCGCAGAAAAACCGCAGTCCAGTCGCCCATCGCCCCCTCGGCCATCAGCGCGAGAAAGGCCAGAGCCCCCAGCCCGATTAGCGCACCAGACGGCCATGCCAGCACAGCCCCGATGCTACCCCCGCGGGCCTCATCCGTAAGCAGCGAGCCGGATACTGCGAACAGCAGCGGCACCAGGATAACCGTCAGACCGAGCGCTTGAACCGAGGCCGTGACTTCATTCGAGGCGGCCAATGCCGCCAAGCTCGCCCCGGCCAGGCCGCCTGTGCTGTACAGCCCATGTAGCGACGAGAGAATCGGCCGACGATAGCGATCCTCCAGCAATACCGCCTGCGCATTCATCGCTACATCCAGCATGCCGTTGGCCGCGCCGAACAGCAGCAACGCCAGCATCAGCAACGGCAAATTTGGCGCCAATACCGGAGCCGGCAAAAGCGCGCACAACACGAGGCCCGCTGCACGCGTCGCAGCATGGCTGCCCAACCGGCCAGTCAGCCAACCGGCAACGGGCAAAGCCAGAACCGAGCCCACCGCCATCGCGAGGAGCGCGAACCCGAGCTCAAAATCCCCCAATCTGAGCCGTTCCTTGACCTCTGGAATGTGCGGCAGCCAGCTCGCCACCACAAACCCGTTCGCGAAAAAGATGAATGAGACCGACAGTCGGGCGTGCAGCAAGGCTGGCACTGGCGCCCAGTAGCGTGTCTCAGTGCTCGCAAGAACCGCGGGTAATGGGGAAACCCGCCGCATCTCTTTCTCGCTTTCTCAGCGCGGTTGCGGCAGTAAGCAAGTCTTAAAGCCGGGCCGACGCAGTGGCAGGCCGAACAATTAATCCTTCCTCTAGCAAGAGATCCAGATCTGCAACCTGATCGAAGGTCGGGGCCGCCTCGATCGAGACCGCACCTTGAAGG
>JBARIB010000148.1:0-3419 GCA_049799535.1 Allostellaceae bacterium
CGCCAGTCGATGCGGTCGGGATTCAAGCCCATCTGTCATGCGCCGGCGGACCGCCGGTTTCTGCCTCCCGGCTGCGGCAGTTTTTGAAGGAGATCGCGGATCTTGGGCTTACGATCCAGATCACCGAGCTCGATGTCACTGACGAACATGCACCTGCGGATTGGGCTCTGCGGGACCAGCTCGTGGCCAACACTTACGGCCGCTTTCTCGACGCCGCCCTCGACGAGCCCGCGGTCAAAATGGTCGTGACGTGGGGCTTGTCGGACCGCCACAGCTGGATCGTGCGACGAGAGACCCATGAGTCGAAATGGCGCAAGGACGCGATGCTGTCACGGCCCCTGCCCTTTGATGCCGATCTCAAGCCCAAGCCGGCCTTTGACGCGATGGTGCGTGCTTTCACGCATGCGCCGCAGCGGACGGCGGGTTAATTTCCACCGCCCGCCTACCAGCAAGAACTAGTCGAGCGCGAACACCCAGAGCGATCCGCCTTGCGGCACGTCGGGGTATTCCCATGGCCGCGCCAAATTCAGGCGCGCCTGCATGCGGGCGGCATCGACCCCCCAGCCCGACTGCACGGCGATGTATTGCTTGCCGTCGAGCTGGAACGACACTGGCACTCCGTTGACCCCCGACCCGGTGCGGAATTCCCACAGGGTTTTGCCGTTCGAGGCGTCAAAGGCGCGGAAGTAGCGATCGTTCGTGCCGCCCGCGAACAGGACGCCCCCGCCGGTCGCCAGTACCGGCCCCCAGAGCTGCGAGGTGGCGAAGGGATGACTCCAAACTTTCTGTTCGGTGTCGAGATTCCAGGCCTGCAGCTCGCCGATGTGATCGGCGCCGGGTGCAATGTAGAGGGTCGTCGTGGCGCCGGTATAAAGCTCCCCTGGTGTGTAGGTGACTTCTTTCCCAATGGAAGTTCCGCATAAATTCTCGTTGGCAGGAATGTAGAGGAGCCGCGTCTTAGGGCTGTAGGCCACTGGCGGCCAATCCTTGCCTCCCCACAGCGACGGACAGAAATCGGCCTTTTTCCCGGTCCCGGGTTTGCGTGTGGGGTCGATTTCCGGTCGGCCAGTCTCGGCATCGAGACTGGTGAAAACATTTTGCTTCACGAACGGCTTGCCGTCGACGAAGTTGATCTTGTCGGCGGTGCGCTCGAGCATCCACAGATAGCCGTCGCGCGCGACGTCGACGAGACCTTTGATGGTTTTTCCGTTGTGCTGGTAATCGACGAGTATTGGTGGCGACACCTCGTCCCAATCCCATGAATCATTAGGATGATATTGGTGGTAGCCCTTGATCTTGCCGGTCGTGGTATCCACCGCCAATACGGATGAGGTATAGAGATTATCGCCCGGGCGCTGGTCGCCCATCCATGGTCCGCCATTACCCGTGCCCCAAAAACTCAGATTAGTCTCAGGATCATAATTGCCGGTGATCCAAACCGAGGCGCCGCCGGTCTTCCACTGATCGCCCTTGGGCCAGGTGTCGCTACCGGGCTCGCCGGGGGCAGGCACGGCGTAGGTCTTCCACGCCGGTTTGCCCGTCTCCGCATCGAACGCCGCGACAAAGCCGCGGACTCCAAGCTCACCGCCCGAAACGCCAACGATGACCTTGCCGTCGGCGACGAGCGGCGCCAACGACATGTAATACCCATGCGTGTAGTCCTCGACTGGGGCTTTCCACACCTCTTTGCCGGTCTTGGCGTCAAGGGCAACAAGCACTGCGTCCGCTGCAGCGAAATAAACCTTGTCGCCGAGCAGCGCGACACCGCGGCTCGTCGGATGGAGCAGGAGCATATCCTCGGGAATCGGTCGCTTGAAGCGCCATAAAAGATCGCCCTTTTTGGCATCGATCGCCAAAATCTGATTGCCCGGCGTCGCGACGAACATGACGCCATTGTTGACGATCGGCGGGGCCTGGTGACCTTCGACCTGGCCTGTCGCCAATGTCCACACTGGCTTCAACCCGCCGACATTCGCGGCCGTGATCTGCGACAGCGGACTGAAGCCCCAGCCGTTATAGGTGCGGCGGTACATCAGCCAATCGCCGTCCGCCGGCTGCTTCAGCTCATCCTGCGTCACCGGCTTATAGCTCTGTAGTATTGCCGGGACCGGCGGCGGGGTTTCGGGCATCTGAGCAGGCGGCAACGGCTTCTGTGCCGAGGCAGTTGCAGCAGCCAATACCAGCGCTAATGCGCTCGCGAGTGTGAAATGAAGGCAAGACATTTCCTGCATTGGCGTTTCTCCTTGGTTTGTTGAAGTCACATCTGTTGGAATCCCGCACGGCCGGTGAATGGCTTGGCGACGACAAGCCGGCCATCAGCGATCTTCAGCGGCAGCGCAGGCAGACGGCGCGGCGCCGGCCCGCTGACCACCTTGCCTTCCTCTTTGGGGTCATAGGTCGAATAATGGCACGGGCATTCGAGCAGCTGACGCTTGGGGTCCCAGTTGGTCACATCGCAACCGGTATGCACACATATCGCCGAATAGGCGACGATGCCCTCCGCCGCGCGTTCCTTGGTCTCGGCATCGAACCCTTCCGGGTCGAGGCGCAGCAACAGCACTTTGTTGAGCCGCGAGCCGTCCCGCACCGTCTTACTCTCCGGATCCATCGGCCAGGCGAAAGTCTGCTTGCCATCGAGCGGCACGTCGTCGGGTTTCAATGGCTCCGGGCTGGAGGCGGTGGTAACCGCGACCAACAGATCACCTTCTTTAGGCCGCTCGCGCGCAGGCTCGGTTTGCGCCAACGCCAGCCGGGGCGTGAGCGCGAGGCCCAGCGCCAGCTCCAGCGCCATTCGTCGGCCAATCCGACGGCCACTGCACGGACAATCGCGATCCACCCCATTTCCCCGAGCTCAAGCCGTCGCCCCCGAGAAAGCGGGGGCCCAGAGCAACCGGCAAAGTTGCGATGTCTGGATCCCGCCTTCGCGGGAATGACGAATGAAGACAGATACGGCAAAAGCACCTCGGCCCGCTACGTCGCCAGCTGGCCGCCGACCGGCAGTCGGCGGATGCGCTTGCCGGTAGCAGCAAAAATCGCGTTGCACAGCGCCGGCGCGAAGGGCGGCAGCCCCGGCTCGCCAACGCCGCTGGACGGCACGTCGATCCCGGCGGGAACGATGTGCACATCGGTGACAGGCGGCGACTCGTCGATGCGAAGCACACGGTAGCCGTCGAAATTGCCCTGTTCGACGCGGCCCTTCTTGAAGGTGATCTCGCCATAGAGCGCGAGACCCATCCCCATTACCGCCGCGCCTTCGATCTGCGAGCGGATGCGCTCGGGATTGGCGGCGAAGCCGCAATCGATCGCGGTGTCGACGCGCGGCACCGTCACGTGGCCCTTCTCGTCCACCGCCGCCTCGACGACGGTCGCGACGTAGGTGAGGAAGCTGCGATGGACGGCGATGCCGAGACCGTGCCGCG
>JBARIB010000149.1:0-10064 GCA_049799535.1 Allostellaceae bacterium
CCCGTTTTCTCGGCCATGTCGAGCGCTGCGCCGTGATCCTTCATCTGCTGGACGGCACAATTGACGATCTAGCCGGGGCCTACCGCACGATCCGGGAAGAACTCACCCGATATGGCCACGGCCTCACCGGAAAACGGGAAATCATCGCGCTCAACAAAATCGATGCAATCGATAGCGAAGCTCTACGAGTGAAGTCCGACCAGCTACGGCATGTCGCTGGGCCGGAAGCGCAAATCTTGGCCTTATCGGGGGCGACCGGCGCCGGGGTCCCTGATGTATTAGCGGCCGTCCTCGCCGAGGTACGCGCCGCAAGCGAGGAAAGGGAGGTATCCGAGGCCAAGGCCAGCGCCCTCGCGGGGACACTATGACCGGAACGGCTGGCCACCGATCGGGCCCGCGCCCTACCGCAATGCAACGCACGGGAGCTGGTGCCAGTGAGGAGCTCGGCCCTGCCGAAGCGCTCCTGTCGGCACGCCGGCTCGTTGTGAAGATCGGGTCGGCGTTGCTCGCCGATGAGAACGGCGAAATCCACCGATCGTGGCTCGATGCTTTGGCGGCGGACGTCGCGCGCTGCCGCTGGCGCGGGCAGGAAGTGATCCTCGTCTCTTCCGGCGCCATCGCGATCGGCCGGCGTCATCTCGGCGTCGCCGGGCGACGGTTGAGGCTCGAGGAGAAGCAGGCGGCCGCGGCTACCGGGCAGATCCGCCTAGCGCATGCCTATCAGGAGGCGCTGGCCCGGCACGGCATCACCGTCGCTCAGATCCTGCTGACCCCGGATGATACGGAGGACCGCCGGCGGCACTTGAATGCGCGCGCGACGTTCGCGCAGCTTTTGGCACTCGGCGCCGTGCCGGTCGTCAACGAGAACGATACCATTGCAACGGCCGAAATTCGGTTTGGCGACAACGACCGCCTCGCCGCCCGGGTCGCGCAGATGACGAGCAGCGATATGCTGGTCCTGCTCTCAGATATCGACGGCCTCTACACCGCCGACCCGCGCAAGGATCCAAAGGCCGAGCACGTTCCGCTCGTCCGTGAAATCGGGCCTGAAATCGAAGCGATGGCGGGCGAAGCTGCTCCAGGTTACAGCTCGGGTGGTATGATCACAAAGCTCGCTGCTGCCCGGATCGCGATGAGCGCCGGCTGTCGCATGCTGATCGCACAGGGGAGCGATACAGGTTCCGGAGGACCTCTTGCTGGGATCGAGGCTGGAGGGAACGCGACCTTGTTCGTCCCGCGAAGCGAGCCCGTTTCGGCGCGAAAGGCTTGGATTGCCGGAGCGGTCAATCCATCGGGCTCGGTGATCGTCGATGAAGGTGCCGCGCGGGCATTGCGGCGCGGCACGAGCTTGTTGCCGGCTGGACTTGTCGCGGTCGAGGGCATTTTCGAACGGGGAGATGCGGTGATCATCCGCACGCGGGCCGGCGCCGAGCTTGGCCGCGGCCTCTCGGCCTACTCAAGCACGGATATTCAGCGCATCGCCGGCCATAAGAGTGGTGAAATCGCTGGCATCCTCGGGTACCGTGGTCGCGATGAGATCATTCATCGCGACGATCTGGTGGTGACCGAACCGCTATGACGACCGAAAGGCTGCCGCGCGACCGAACCGGTCGACCAGAGCCGGATTTGGCGGCCGTGATGGCTGAAATCGGGCGGCGGGCGCGTGAAGCCGCCGCGGCGTTGGCGCTCGCGTCCGCAGATGCCAAGACTGAGGCTTTACGCCAGGCCGCCGAGGCGGTGAGTATCCAAGCCGACGATATCCTCGCCGCCAATGCCCGCGATCTCGCAGAGGCCGACGATCAGGATATCCCGCCTGCGTTGCGCGACCGGCTCGCGCTCGATCCCAAACGCCTCGAAGGAGTCGCCGCCGGGCTGAAGGCGATCGCGACGCTCCCCGATCCGGTCGGCCGAGTGCTCGACCGAAGGAGCCGGCCGAGCGGCCTTGTCATCGAGCGGGTGGCGGTGCCGCTCGGGGTTATTGGCATTATCTATGAAAGCCGACCCAATGTGACAGCCGACGCGGGCGGGCTCGCGCTCAAATCGGGTAATGCAGCGATTCTACGCGGCGGGTCGGAGAGTTACCACTCCTCGCATGCGCTGGCCGCGGCCCTGACCGATGGGCTGCGCGCCGCCGGCCTGCCGGAGGCCGCGATCCAGCTGGTCCCGACCCGCGACCGCGCTGCCGTCGGGTTGATGCTGAAAATGAGCGGGGTCATCGATATCATCGTGCCGCGCGGCGGGTCGTCGCTGATCGAGCGCGTTCAGCGCGAGAGCCGGATACCCGTCATCGCCCATCTCGAAGGGCTGTGCCACACCTACATTCACCGCGCCGCCGACCCGGCGAAGGCGCGAGCGATCGCGCTCAACGCCAAGATGCGACGGGTATCGATCTGCGGTGCAACTGAAACATTGCTGGTGGATCGCGCCGTCGCCAACACGATCCTGCCGCCGATCCTCGCCGATCTTCGGGCTGCCGGCTGCGAGTTGCGCGGCGATCCCGAAATCCTGGCGATCGATCCCGCCGCGGCACCGGCAACCGAGGAGGATTGGCGCACCGAGTATCTCGACGCAATCCTTGCGGTGCATGTCGTCGGCGGTGTGGGCGAAGCGATCGAGCATATTGCCCGCTTCGGCTCGCATCACACTGACGCGATCGTGACCGAAGATCACGATGCGGCGGAGCGGTTTGTGCGTGAGGTCGACAGCGCCATCGTGATGGTCAATGCATCGACGCAATTCGCCGATGGTGGCGAATTCGGCATGGGAGCGGAGATCGGGATCTCGACGCAACGCCTGCCGCCGCGCGGCCCCGTGGGCGCCGAGCAGCTGACGACTTACAAGTACGTCGTGCGCGGCAGCGGGCAGGTGCGCCCCTGAGCGCTGACGGGTCCGCAACGCCCGGCCGGCGGCACCGCCGGATCGGACTTTTGGGTGGCTCGTTCAACCCGGCTCATGGCGGGCATCTTCATCTCAGCCTATTGGCGCTGAAATACCTCGATCTCGACGAAATCTGGTGGCTGGTTTCGCCGCAAAACCCGCTGAAGCCTATACGAGGCATGGAGCCGTTTTCGGACCGTCTGGAGGGCGCTCGCCGTCATGCTGCATTGCACCCGCGCATCGTCGTCAGCGATCTCGAAAGCCGCCTCGGGCGTTCGCGTTATACGGCGGACACTTTGAAGGCTCTAACTCGGCGCTTCCCAGGCCTGCGTTTTATATGGCTGATGGGCGCCGACAATCTGGTGCAGATTCCAAGCTGGGACCGTTGGGTCGAGATCTTTCGGACTGCGCCCATTGCCGTGTTTGACCGTCCTTCCTATTCTTTAAAGGCGCTTTCCGGACTGGCCGCGAAACGGTTTGCCCGAAACCGGGTTCCGGTTTCGGAGGCGCGCCGGCTCGCACAAATGAGACCGCCGGCCTGGGTGTTTTTTCACACCCC
The DNA here is from genome assembly GCA_049799535.1 of Allostellaceae bacterium. GTDB lineage: Bacteria > Pseudomonadota > Alphaproteobacteria > ATCC43930 > CGMCC-115725 > AP-15. The sequence continues at coordinate 3,437 of JBARIB010000149.1, forward strand.
GCTCGATACTCGCTCGGCGACGAAAATTCGCTCCGAGCACAAAGATCTCATGTTTCCAACTGCCACGCAGCAAAGATCCGAATTGTCCACGATTACCGCCCTCACCCCCCGTCCCTACGCGACGCGGCCCGACCAAGAGGTGCCGCAGATCCTCGAGCTGGTTTTGCACACCCTGGAAGACGGCAAGGCCGAAGAGATCGTCACCATCGATCTCGCGGGGAAGACGACGATCGCCGACCACATGGTGATCGCCAGCGGCCGCTCGGCGCGTCAAGTGTTGGCGTTGACCGAGCATCTCGAGCGAGTGCTCGCCCGCCGCACCCGGATCTCGACCGAGGGCAAGACAGCGGCGGATTGGGTGCTGATCGATGCAGGCGATGTCATCGTCCACCTCTTTCGCCCTGAGATCCGCGCCTACTACAATCTTGAAAAGATGTGGGGCGAAGCCCTGCTCGACGACGAAGCCCTGCCCGACGGCGAAGCGCTTCGCCTGTAACTCCGGATTTTCGCGATCCGGTATCGCCTCATCGTCATCGGCAAGCTGCGCAACGGGGCGTTTAAGGAACTCCAGGCGCTTTATTTGGGCAGGATCGTCCCGGGTCCGGCTATCATCGAGCTTGAGGAGCGCCGAGCCCTGCCCGCTTCTGTGCTGAAGGCGCGAGAAGCAGAGATGCTGCTCGGCGCATTGCCGACCGGTTCCGCTCTTATCGCTCTCGACGAGCGCGGGTCTGAGTGGTCGAGCCGCGCGCTCGCCGATCGCATCGCCGCCTGGCGAGGCCGGGGCGTTTCCGAGCTATCCTTTGCAATCGGCGGAGCGGACGGCCTCGGTCCTCAGGTGCTTGACCGCTCTGAAGCGATCTTATCACTGGGACCCATGACCTGGCCGCATCGGCTGGCCCGCGTGATGCTGCTAGAACAGCTCTATCGCGCGCAGCAAATCCTCGCCGGGCACCCCTATCATCGGGATTGAGCGGGGGAACGCTATATTCGCCATTCGGGTTTCGCGTATATAGCTGAGCCGACAACCCCAAGGCGGCCCAGAAGATGAGTCATCGTCACCCTCCTCGCCCGGTCGTGTTGTGCATCCTCGACGGGTGGGGCGAACGGCCAGCCACCGACGACAACGCCATTACCAGGGCACGGGCCCCGAACTGGCACAAACTGCTCGCACGCTGGCCGCATTCGCATCTTGAAGCCAGCGAGCATTATGTCGGGCTCCCCGACGGCCAAATGGGGAATTCCGAAGTCGGCCACACCAACATCGGCGCCGGGCGAGTAGTCTTTCAGGACCTGCCGCGCATCGATGCAGCGATCGCCGAAGACCGACTCGCAACGATACCGGTTCTGCGCGAGTTTATTGACAAAATGAAGGAGAGCGGCGGCGCGGCTCACCTGATGGGTCTGCTGTCGCCCGGTGGCGTTCATTCGCATCAGCGCCATATCGCCGCGCTCACCCAGATCCTCGCCAAGGCGGGGCTGCCGGTCGCCGTTCACGCCTTTCTCGACGGGCGCGACACCCCGCCCAAATCGGCCGCGCTGTATTTGCAGGCATTTCAGGAGGAGATTGCCGGCCTTCGCGGCGTCCATATCGCATCGGTATGTGGCCGCTATTACGCGATGGATCGCGACAAGCGCTGGGACAGGCTGGAAAAAGCCTTTCTGGCTATCGTCGACGGCATCGGCGAGCGCGCCGAGAATGCGTTGCAGGCTGTCGAGGCGGCCTATGCGCGTGGCGAAACCGATGAGTTCGTCAAACCGACAGCGGTCGCCGGGTACGAGGGGATACACGATGGCGATGGTCTGCTGATCGCTAATTTCCGGGCCGATCGGATACGTGAGATCGCTTCTGCTTTGTTGGACCCTGACTTCTCGGGGTTTCAGCGGAAAAGGCGGATCAAGTTTGGCGCTGCGCTGGGACTCGTCGAATATTCGACCGAGCTGAACCGCTTCCTTGCGACGCTATTCCCGCCCGATGAACTCGGAGACACCTTGGGCGAGGTAGTGGCGCGCGCCGGGTTGAGTCAATTGCGCATCGCCGAGACCGAGAAATACGCGCATGTCACTTTCTTTTTTAATGGCGGGCGCGAGACCGTCTTTCCTGGCGAGGAGCGCATACTGGTCCCTTCGCCGAAAGTCGCGACCTATGACCTGCAGCCCGAAATGTCGGCGCCGGAGGTCACCGATAAGGTCGTCGAGGCGATCAGGGCCCACCGCTTCGATGTCATCGTACTGAATTATGCCAACACTGACATGGTCGGACATACCGGTCGAATAGATGCTGCGATCAGGGCAGTCGAGACCGTCGATACCTGTCTCGGGCGGCTGGCCGAGGCGGTGGAACAAAGCGGCGGCACGCTTGTGATCACCGCCGATCACGGTAATGCCGAGATGATGCGCGACCCTGAAACCGGCGAGCCGCACACCGCCCATACGCTGAACCCGGTGCCGTTCGTGATGGTAAATCCGCCGGCCAACGTACGGCAGCTCGAAAACGGGCGTCTGTCCGATGTGGCGCCGAGCTTGCTCGATATCCTCGAATTGCCGAAGCCCGCCGCGATGACCGGCCATTCGCTAATTGTCTGCGCCGAGGGACGGCGCGCAGCAGAATGATGTCAGCCTAGCACAAGTACCATTAGTTGAGCGTGCGCGAGTCCAGATCTCCCTGTCCGCACTGGTAACCCCAGAATTGGACTAGACCCCCGGCGGTCGGGACATTTCCCGATGTGGCCGGGTTCGACGAGATCGGCGTTATTTGCACGCATCTCGGGTGGTTCGACCACAAGACCGACGACGCAGCGGAAACGCCATCCGCTGCGCCCTCGGTCTCACTCGGCATTTCCCGCGCTAGCCGTCGCCCTTCCCCGCCCGGGTTCGAGCTGGCCGATCGGCCTCCAATTTGTTCTCGAACGTAAGCCCGCGGACCGAGACAGCGCAGGACACGCATAAGCAGCGAGGCCCTCGGCAGGGGGCACAAGACCAGGAGCCGCTCGACCTGCTCTAGCCGCAGACGTGTCTCGCGCGACCGCTGGTCGAGCTCGACTCTCGTCGGACTCTGCTCCAACAGATCGGTTCTCGGCATCGTAATCCTCCACGTCACGCGCATCTTTGGCAAAAGCCAAATGCGTCCAATAAATGACGTTTGCGGTGCAAAAGGAGTGTGAGGCAGCTCACACAGCACGAATTATTTTTGCAGGCGTTAAACCCCAGCGTATCGAACGCGGTACGAGGCGAGTTCGATCAGTTCGTGCGGCGTATATGACTATCTCGCAACGCGGGAATTTGCGGCAGGAAATCCGCCAAGTGGAGCGGCGATTCTCCCCTTTAGAGCTAGCCGCCGGGATCGCGGGTTGCTGACCGCCCGATCGTCCCCAAAAGGATGAGCGGGTTTTCTGGGGCGAGAAAAGAATAGGAGAGCCGAGAAGCGTCGATCGGGAATGGATGCTTTAAGCGACGGGGGCGAACCGCTCGCGACGCAGCCGGCGATAAATCATTGCGGCTTGCCGCCTTAGCCCGAGGCGCAGGCCGCGCCATGTGCGCGGGTTGACAGCGGTGATGCCCCATCGCTCGCGCCTTTTCGAGAGCCAAAGCTGCTTGTAGGCATCATCACCGCGGCCGAGGCTGATCTCGCTCGGACGGTCCCCGGTCAGCACGCGCTCGAACATTTCCATGGTAAGCAGCGTGCCGATAGAAAGGTCATCGAAGCGTTTGTCATGCGCCAATTTGTAAATGACGGCACGACCATTCCACACGATCCAGAACTGCGCCGCCGCCGGAACCCCATTCAAGTGGTATATGCCGAGCCGCAGGGCCCGTAGTTCCCCGGCGAGGCGGATCAGCGCGGGGACGAAAGTAGGGAACAGCTCGCGCGGCTTCCAACTCGCAGCATAGATGGTTTCGTAATCACTGACCGCCTGATCGAGCCCTTTATCGCCAGCAAAAAAAGATGTCGTCAGACGATCACTGCGCTCGAGCTTGCGGCGCTTGCGCTGCCACGTATTGCGCAACTCGGAAGGGCGGGCGCCGAGGTAGTCGGAAAAGCTTAAGCCCGCGGTATCTTCGTACCAGGTGCCGGAGCTGAAGCAGCTTTCGACCAGCAGTCCGGCGCGGCGCAAAGCTGTCACCAAGGCCCTATAGCTTTGCTCGTGAGGATCGAGCTCGGCGAGGGCGACACAATCCCATCGCGGCCGTTCGGAAAGTATCTCAGGAATGATTGCCGCGAGCGCCGCTTTTAGATCGGCACCTGATGCATAAAGGATGCCGTGCTCGAGACTATGAGCGTTCGTCAGGCTTGCCAGGTTCCGCCCGTCTTCCCCTCTCGCAGTCTGAGCGAGTAGCGCGACTGTCGAAGCCTGCCGCTCGTCGGTGTACACGCGGATTTCGGTCCCTGGCGGCGTACCATATCGCGCCAGCAGGTCGTACCATTCCGGAAGGGAAAAGAAGCTAGGCGTCGCGGATCTTTGAAAAGCGCAAGCGAGGCCGCTCGGCAGTCGCCGAAAATCCGGATTTCGGTAGAGTGACATCAGGCGAGGCCAGCCTCGTCAAACTTCTTCGGGTGTTGCCGCGTGCGAATCCTTACGTTCACGACGCTTTATCCGAATCTCTTGCAGCCCCAACATGGGATCTTCGTGGAAACCCGGCTGCAGAAGCTGGTGGCGAGCGGCGCCGTCAGCGCGCGTGTGGTGGCGCCTTGTCCGTGGTTCCCGCTCGCGTCTGAGCGTTTCGGGCGCTATGCCGTGTTTGCCCGGGTGCCGCGCGAGGAAACCCGCCGCGGGTTGCAGGTCGACCATCCGCGATATCCGGTACTGCCCAGGATCGGGATGAGCGCGGCGCCGCTGGCTCTGTTCGCTGCGGTGCTGCCGTTTTTGCGCCGGCAGATCCGTGATGGCCAGGAATTCGACCTGATTGATGCGCATTATTTTTATCCGGACGGTGTCGGTGCCGTTTTGCTCGGCCGCACTTTAGGACGTCCTGTCGTCGTCACGGCCCGCGGCAGCGATCTGAACATTATTGCGCGCCACGCGGTGCCGCGCAGGTGGATCCGCTGGGCAGCGCAGCACGCGGACGGTTTGGTTGCGGTCTCGGGCGGGCTGAAGCGCCGGCTGGTTGAGCTCGGAATCGCTGCCTCCCGAGTTTGCGTGCTACGCAATGGCGTGGATTTGACGCTGTTCCGCCCACCCGACCGCGACCGGGCAAGGGCTGTCCTCGGTTTCACGCGCCCGACCCTTCTTGCGGTCGGTAATTTGGTTGCGCTAAAGCGGCATGGCCTGATGGTGGAGGCATTGACGCACCTGCCGGAATTCGAACTCGTAATCGCCGGCGAGGGGCCCGAGCGCGTTGGTATCGAGAGGCTGGCGCGGCAGCGCGGGGTCGCCGACCGCGTACGCCTGCTCGGCCGGGTCCCGCAGGATCGCCTTCCCGAGATCTACAGCGCCGCCGATCTCCTACTGCTCGCTTCGACGCACGAAGGCTGGCCCAATGTTCTGTTGGAGAGCATGGCATGCGGCACCCCCGTACTGGTCTCCCCGACCAATGGTGTTGCCGATATCGTCGCTGCGCCGGAAGCGGGACGAATCCTGTCCGATGTAGAGCCGAGCGCGCTTGCCGCCGCAGTCCGCGATTTTCTGGCTGCGCCGCCATCGCGAGCCGCGACCCGCCGCTACGCCGAGCGATTCGACTGGCAGAGCACCACCGACGGCCAAATTGGGCTCATGCGTGAGGTGTTGGAGCGGCGCTCAAAGCTTCGACCCATTGCCGCGCCCGCAGCCTAATGCCGTAAAATGTGGCGATAGACCTCGCCATACCGGGCCACGCTGTGCGTCCACGAGCGTTCGGTGTCGATGAACTCGATCGCCCGCGCCCGAATACGCGGCCACGAGCCGCGATCGGCCAAAGCTGCGAGCACTACCTCGGCAAGGCGTTGCGGTTCGCCAGGCGGAAACAGATAGCCGGTCTCGCGATCGCGGATCAGCTCGCGATGGCCTCCGACGCTCGAAGCAACGACGATCCGTTCCTGCGCCATCGCCTCGAGCGGTTTGAGCGGCGTCACCAGCTCGGTCAGCCGGGTCGAGATGCGCGGAAACACGAGCAGGTCGACCAAGTCGTAATATCGTCGCATCTCCTCATGCGGGACCCGTCCGGCAAACACGATGCTCGTGCCAAGACCGAGCTCGCGAGTCAGATTACGCAGCCGGTCCTCTTCCGGCCCGCCGCCGACTAGCAATATTGCGACCTCCGCCCCCTCTCGCATATGCGGGACTGCCCGCAGCAGCAGATCCAAGCCCTCGTAGGCATAGAATGAGCCGAAGAAACCGAGAACGATTTTCCCGCTGAGCCCGAGCCGGTTTGCGAGCGCGTTGTCGGGGATTCCCGGCCCGGTGAATTTATTGCGGTCCACGGCGTTGGGAATGACAGTGACTTTGTTGTCCGGAACGCCGCGGGCGATCGCATCCGCCCGCAAACCCTCGCAGATCGTCGTTACCGCATCGGCGCTGTGTAATGCGCGCGTCTCGACGAACCGAGTCGCTCGATAACGCAGACCGGCTTGACCATGGCTGCCATGGCTCGCCGCCGCGTCCTCCCAAAGGGCGCGAATTTCATAAACGATCGGGATCGCATGCCGTCGGCCGGC
>JBARIB010000150.1:0-2596 GCA_049799535.1 Allostellaceae bacterium
CCAGCAGCAGGGTGGCGAGGAAGTTGCGCCTTTGGCGGCCGCGCAGGGCGTTGACCTCTTCGTCGTCGGTCGGACCCTCGGCACCACAATTCCACGACCGGTTGTCGGCATGGCCGTCCTGGTTGTCCTCGCCGTTCGCTTCGTTGTGCTTGTCATTGTAGGAGACGAGGTCGTTGAGGGTGAAACCGTCGTGGGCAGTAATGAAGTTGACCGAAGCCCCCGGCCTGCGGCCGCGATGATTGAAAATGTCGCCCGACGCGCATAGGCGCGGAGCGATCGCGCTGGCCGGTGCCTCGCCACGCCAGAAATCGCGCACGGTATCGCGAAACTTGTCGTTCCACTCGGCCCAGCCCGGCGGGAACGCCCCGACCTGATAGCCGCCCGGGCCGCAATCCCAAGGCTCGGCGATCAGCTTGACGGTGCGCAATTCCGGGTCCTGGCAGCAGGCCTTCAAAAAGCCGCTCTGGTTGTCGAAGCCGTCCGTCTCGCGCGCCAGGATCGTGCCGAGATCAAAGCGGAAGCCGTCGACATGCGTTTCGGTTGCCCAATAGCGCAGGCTATCGGTCACCATCTCGATGACCCGCATGTGATCGAGGTTTAGCGTGTTCCCTGTGCCAGTATCGTTGATGTAATACCGCGGCTGATCGGCTAGTAGCCGGTAATAAGATGCATTGTCTATGCCCCTGAAAGACAAGGTAGGGCCAAGTTGATTGCCCTCGGCAGTATGGTTGTAGACGACGTCGAGAATGACCTCGAGACCTGCCTCGTGAAAGCGCGCCACCATTTCCTTAAATTCGCGGAGGGTCTGCTCTCGTTCATGCGAATATCGCGGGTCTGGAGCAAAAAACCCAATGGAGTTGTAGCCCCAATAATTAGTCAATCCTTTATCAAGCAGCAGGCTGTCATTGATGAACGTATGTATCGGTAACAATTCGACAGAGGTTACCCCGAGGGATTTGATATATTCGATGACCTCGTTGGAAAGTCCTTTATAGGTCCCACGCCATTCTTTGGGCAGCTTTGAGCATAATTTCGTATATCCGCGAAGGTGGAGCTCGTAAATGATTGTGCGCTCCCACGGCACGCTTCGGCGGCCGGGCTCGCCTCGCCAGTCGAAGTTGGGGTCGACAACGACGCACTTCGGCATGAAGCCGGCGCTGTCGCGCTCGTCGAATGTGGTATCGTCGCCCGATTCGAGCTGATAGCCAAAAACCGCCGGGTCCCAGATGAGATCGCCGAAATGCCCGCGGGCATAAGGGTCGAGCACCAGCTTGTTGGGATTGAAGCGGTGTCCGGCCTCAGGCTCGTAGGGACCATGCACGCGGTATCCGTAGATCGAGCCCGGGTACACACCCGGCACATAGCCGTGCCAAATCTCATCGGTGTATTCGGGTAATTCGATGCGCGCCGTCTCGCGCTCGCCGGTGTCATCGAAAAGGCACAATTCGATTCGCGTCGCATGGGCCGAGAACAGTGTGAAATTTACCCCCTTACCGTCCCAGGTCGCCCCCCGCGGATGCGGCAGACCTTCCCGGACCTCGTTCTCGATGATCGCGGCCATGCAATTCCCTTAAGGTTGTTTGAGCGCAGTCTAACCAAACGCATCGGGTAAACACCAATGGCGCCCCCAAGGTCCGTGGATGTCGGGGCGACGTCTATCCCTCTTGCAAATACATTTCCGAACCGCAGCTGGGCGCAACTCTAGACCAGATGCGCCCCGCCCCGGCAAAGCGGTTTTCTGCTGTCGCCGCGACGGCCGCCGTTGGCCCCGGCAGGCGCTTGGGCTAGAAGGCTGCGGGAAATGCTCATCGCTTTTCTGCGGGCTGTGGGTGCGCTCGCCGCACCGCCGATGCGGCGCGTCGTTGGGCTCGGCTTCGGCCTTGCCGTCCTGACCTTCGCCGCGCTCTGGCTGGGGGTCGCGGCCGCTCTGTACCGCACGGCAATATTCGCATGGCAGCCGCTGAACTGGCTGGTCGACCTGCTGGGCGGGCTGGGTGTGCTGGTGTTGACTTGGCTGCTGTTTCCCGCGGTCGTCACCCTGATCATGGGTTTCTACCTCGAGCGCATTGCGGCCGCGGTCGAGGCGACCGACTACCCCGAGCGGGGACCGCCGCGACCCCAGCCGCTCGGCGAGTTTGTCGCGGTCACATTGCGGCTAAGTCTCTTGACGTTGCTGCTCAATCTTTTGGCGCTTCCCATCTATCTGCTGGTTCCCGGCATAAATGTGTTTTTCTTCCTCGCCCTGAACGGATATCTTTTCGGGCGGGGGTATTTCGAAGTGGTCGCGCTCAGACGGCTCGACGCGGGGGAAGCCAAGAGGGTGCGCAGCCGGTTTGCCGGCCGGATCTTCTTGGGCGGGGTCGCGATTGCAGGGTTGTTCGCCCTGCCGCTCGTCAATCTCGTCGCGCCGGTGATCGCCACCGCCTTTATGTTGCACATCTTCGAGGCGTTGCCGCGCGTCGAGCCGCACCCCTGACCCGGTCTGCGGCGTAGCCATCCTTTCAACAGTGTCGATCGGGTGTCGCATCCATGTTTAGCAGAAAGAGAACCGAGACAGAGGACCGCAAAATGGCAGATACGTCTGACGATTTGGGCA
>JBARIB010000151.1:0-1556 GCA_049799535.1 Allostellaceae bacterium
CCCCATTGACGGAAGGCCGGGTCATAGTGCCAATCGGCAGCATAGGCTTTGCCGAGATAGCTGCGCAGCACCGAGCCCGCGGGATTGAGGCCGACCGCGATCTCGAGTTCCTTTGTCCCTTCGGCCAGGTTGCCGAGCCGAATGGCGGTGAGGCCGAGGCCGAGGCGGGGGAGCGGATCCGCCGGGTCGAGCTGCGCTGCGACACGGAACGTCTCTTCGGCTGCGGCGAAGAAAAATTGGGCGAGATCGGCGAAGCCGAGGATCGAGCGCGGTCGGCTCAGCGACGGCGCAGCGGCGATCGCGCGCTCCGCCGCACGGCGAGCCGCCCGGATGTTGCCGAGATAGAATTCGACCTCGGCGAGCCTTGCCTGTACCAGCGGGTTGTCTGGAGGAGTCGCGGCGAGTAGCGCCGCGCGAGCCTGCTCGAGCTGCAGTCTCGATTGAAAAGCATAAGACTGGGCGATGCGCGCTGCCGGGCTTGTGGGCGCGAGTGCGACGGCGGCATCCGCCGCCTCTACTGCCTGTTGCGGCCGGTTTCTCGCAACCTCGACTATGGCGCGCAGGGCCGGGACACGTGGTGAACTCGGATCGAGCCTGAAACTGCGGTCGAGCAATCCGCTCGCCTCGCCGATCCGGCCCAAGGAGATCAAAATGGCAGCGAGATAATCGAGCGAAACCGCATTGAGCCCTTCTGTCGACGAAATCGCGTTCACTTGGCGAACGGCCGCGCGCAAATCGCCGGCTCGCCAGGCTTGCCATGCCGCGTAAACCCTTGGATCGATCGGCGCGCCGGCGGCCGGCAATTCCCACAGCGCCGGCGGATAGTAGATCGCCCAGCGGACTTGATCGCGCGGCTGTATCTCGATCCGACGCGGCGGTACCCCGGGCTGCGCAACCGCTGCTTCGCCCGGCCCCAGCGAAAGCCGTCCCTGCCCATTTTCCGCGCGCACCCGGCCGTCGATGACGCCGATCTCGGCGACCTTCCGCGACGGATCCACAAAGACGAAGAATTCCGTACCTTCGACGCCGGCGGTCACATACGGGGTCTGAACGTCGAGCGGACGGTTCCCGGGGCTGAAAAGGTTGATAATCCCGCGAGACAGGTCGAGCAACGGGCGGCCCCGCTGCCGTGGCGGCAGCACCCGCAGTGTCGTCCCTTGGTCGAGCCGTATCACTTGTCCGGTTTCTTCGAGGCGAATGGCCGCTCTGCTCCGCGGCCCCACCAGGACCGTCTCGCCGGGACAAAGTCGCGTCTCTGCCCCCGACGCTATCGCCTGTATCGGCCCCCCAGCCGGTCCGAGGAGCGAAATTTCGCCTTCTGCGGAAACGATGCTGCCGGCCGGGATCTCGCATCGGCTTTGACCCGCGGCGCCAAGCGGATGCAAGCAGACGCAAATCATCACCGCGAAGAACGCGGCTAGATCGGCGCGCTTTGGCGCGCGGCGCATGGCCGGCCCCCGAAGAACCAATCTGCGCACCCACGTCTCCCGCGACGACCCGCCGGGACCTGTTCATCCGTCCGGCGATGTCGTTTCGATGCCTGTGCAACTCTAGGT
>JBARIB010000152.1:0-2877 GCA_049799535.1 Allostellaceae bacterium
GTAGATCGGCGCGATCAGGATCGCGGCGGCGGCGGTCAACGCCGCGTTCAGTACGAAGACCAAGGTGATCAGCGCATCGACGTTGATGCCGAGCACCAGCGCCAGGGGCCGGTTCTGGGCGATCGCCTGCAATGCCCAGCCGAGCTTGGTGCGACTGAGGAAGAGATGCAGCGCGCCGATCACGACGCCGGCGCAGAGCAAGTTCATCAGCGACTGCCAGGGCAGGACGATGCTGCCCAGCGGCAGCGACTGGCGCGAGAACACCGACGGGAACGGCAGCGCCAGCGGCGTCCAGAACTGCTCCAGAGAATAGCGGATCAAGAGCGCCAGGCCGAGCGTCGCGATAACCACCGGCAGCAATCCCCTATCCAACAATCGGGCGATCAGCACCTTGCGGACGAAAACGCCGAGCACCAGGGTCGAGACCGCGACGGTGGCCAACAGCGCCGGCACGAACGGCAGGCCAAAGACCACCCAGAACAGCACCATCGCAAACGACGGCAGCACGACGAACTCGCCCTGAGCGAAGTTGATCGTGTTGGAGGTCTGCCACAGCAGCACGAAGCCCATCGCAATCATCGAATAGATCGCGCCGATCGAGACGCCCGCTACCAGGTATTGCACGAAGTTCGACAATAAGGCCCCTCGATTGTCGCCACAGGCACGTGTGGCGCGGCCGCGGCAGGGTGTAGGCGGGCTGCGAATGCGCCCCCCTCTGCCGCCTACGTGCAGGAGTGCTTTTTGTAGGGGCCCCCGACCAGCCCGAGCACTTGGCTGACCACCGGCTTGCCGTTCTTTATTTCGACGATGAAGCTCTCGCGGTCGGCATCGCCGTTACCGAATATATACGTGTCCATTAGCAGCCCCGACGTGTCCGCCGCCGTGAACAGATTGTCGTGCAGGCAGTCGCGTAGCTTCTGCTGGTTCCAGGTGCCGACGCGCTCGACCGCCGCCTTCAGCATGTAGACGCCGATATAGCCCTTGAAGCCGTTGTGATCCGGCAGGTGGCCATATTGCGCTTCGAACTCCTCGGCCACCTTGCCCATGGCCGGCAGCGGCGAGTTCGCGGTCATCGGCACCTGGCACTTCGCCCCGTTGATGGCGCCGCCGCCGGCGTTGATCGTCGTCTGGGCGCAGAGGTTGTCGCCGACCGCCTGCACGTGCAACCCCATCTGATGCAGCTGGATTATCAGGCGGGCGTCCTCCTCCTCATGGCTGTAGACCATCAGATGGGTGGCGCCCGAATCGCGAACCTTGACCAGTTCTGGCGTGAAGTCCGCCTGCTGCACCTCGGTGGAGATGTCGGCGACCAACGTCTCGCCGAGTTCGTTCAGGTACTTCTTGAACTCCGTGCGGCCGCCGATGCCGAAGGCGTCATTGACGTAGATGAGGGCGATCTTTTCGGCCTTCAGGCCCTTGACCATCCAGTTGACCAGCTTCTTGAACCCCATCGCCTGGCTGTACGAGGTCAGGAAGATGTTGGGATTGCCCTTGTCGACGACGGCCACCGATTCGGAGCCGCTGAACTGCGGGATCCCGGCCTGTCGCGCGATCGCCATATTGGCCACGGTGCTGGAGCTGTAGACTGTGCCAAAGATCGCGAACGGCTCGTCGTTGACGGTTCGCCGCATCACCGCGACCGAGGTCGGCGGATCGCTCTGCGTGTCGGCGACGCTGGCCTCCAGTTGCTTGCCGAGAATGCCGCCGCTCTTGTTGACGTCGCCGATCCCCAAGAGGACGCCGTCGCGAAACATCGTGCCCGAGGGGGCACCGCCGCCGGTGATCTCAGCGACGATCGCCAGCTTGACCTTGTCCTGGGCCGATGCGGCCTGGATCACCCCGCATAGGATCACCGCTCCCGCGCCGAGCGACAGAAGTATCCCACTGTTGCGCACGAATTCCTCCCTCGTTGCCGGAATCTGTTGCATGCGGGCCGCCCGCCCTTCCGTCGTCGGCACGCGGTCTTCCAACGCTGATTGGCGAAGAGCAGCCCTACGGACCGCCTACAGGCCTTGGAACTGCAATATGTGAAGTCGCGCGTTCGTGTCGGTCAGAAACATCAGTCCATTCGGGTCGACGTAGCAATCGGCGGCGCCGCCGGCACATAGCAGCCGACTTCGTGAGGACGGAACGGATCGGCGATGTCGTAAGCCCGGACGCCGGCGTTGTAATAGGTGGCGAACACCAGTTGCGATCTTTGCAGCGAGCCGGGCCGGTTCTCATGCAGGTTGTGGGGGCCGAAATTGCCGCCTTTGGCGCAGTAATCCCCCTCGGCGGGGCTGGAGAACGCCGCGATGCTGATGGGATTGGACGGTTAGGGCACGTCGAACATCCAGATGTAGCGGAGTCCACCGACGCAATTGGGGTTGGTCGCTTCGTGCGCCACCACCAGCAGGTTGCGGTCCGGCAATGGCAGCGGCGAGTGCGTGCCGCCGCCGAACGGCAGGTCCCAGTTGCGGTGCGCGAGCAGTTTCGGCGCGGTCGGATCGGATATGTCGAGCACGGTGAGGCTGCCGTCGCGCCAGGCGCCATAGGCCAGGTTGCTGGTGACGAGGGCGTGGTGCAGCGCATAGCGCCGGCCCGCCTTCCACAAAGGCGTCTCGCTGCCGCCACGCCACATGCCCGGAATCCACCGCGGCCGACGATTTCCGGCCGGGTTGGCTCGGAGACGTCGATCACTGCGAAGATGTGGTCGGTGAAATCGGCGAAATGGATCGAGGCACAGGCGTATTTGCCGCCGGTGTACCAGACCCGGTGCGGACCCATGCCTTCGACGGGCAGGAAGCCGATCTCCCGCGGCTTGGCCGGCTTGGAAATGTCTAAGATCTGCGCGGGGTTGAATGCGTCGGCACGGCCCTGCTGACGATCGGCCGGCGA
>JBARIB010000153.1:0-3253 GCA_049799535.1 Allostellaceae bacterium
CTCAGCCGCTCTGGCGGCCCCGGCCGAAAGAATGAAGGCGGCACACACCGCCGCTGCCACTCGAGCACATCCTGACCGCACCATTTCCACCTCCCTAATTCCACTCGTTATGTTGCTCGGCTCGCGCCGGCGGATTTACCCGCTTGCACGAATAAACCGATAGACGCCGTCTTTGTCGAGGACGCGATCGAGTGCACGCCGATACATCAGGAAATTGAGGTGAGCCAGCGCCTCGCCGAGGGCAAACCCCATCTGATGCCGGTCGAGGGCGCGCCGGAAGAGAACCGAAACCACCTCCATCGCGCTCTTCGGGATTTCGCAGGCAGTGATAACCTCATCGCAGCGAGCTCGGTGGTGCGCGGCCAAGGTGTCGATGCGCGGATGCAGCCCGAAGAACGGGAGATTGTGGGACGGCAGAACGAGCGTCTCGGCCGGCACCGCCTCGCGCAGCCTGAACAGTGAATCGAGATACAGCGCGAGCGGATCGCCTTCGGGCTCGTGCGCCTGGACGCTGATATTGGGCGAGATCCGTGGCAGCACCTGGTCGCCCGAGATCAGAACACCGGTGTCGGCGCAATAAAGGCAGGCGAGCTCAGGCGCGTGACCTTCGCCGACGATCACCCACCATTCCCGACCACTGATCTCGATTGCCATTCCGTCGGCAAGCCGCCGAAAACTCGCCGGGACCGAGGGTACGCCGCGTCGATAGCTGCTCTCGCGCTCACCGAAGAGTTCGCTGGCCTGTTCGTCGAGCCCCGCACGACGGGCGAACCTGCGCCGCACCGGCGAGAAGTCGTCCGCGCCCTGGCTCATCACACGGGCGGACAGCCATTCCTTGTCGGTGATCCAAAGCGGAACCTGCCAGCGCCGGGTGAGCCAATCGGCGAGCCCGATATGGTCCGGGTGATAGTGGGTGACGATGACCCGACTGACGGGCAATCCGCCGAGCCGCTCGGCAAAAATTTGCTCCCACAGCTCCTTGGTCCGCGCTGTCGCGATACCGGTATCGACAATCGTCCAACCCGGGCCATCTTCGAGCAGCCACAAATTGATATGGTCGAGTGCGAAGGGGAGCGGCATTCGCAACCACTGTACGCCCGGGGCGATCGTCAGCGTCTCGCCCGGTCGGGGCGGCGCCGCAACCGGAAACTGCAACGGGGTCAGGCTTCCGTCCATAAACTATGGTTCTCTCGGCTGACGAATTGACCGACAGGTTAGGACGGGGCATTAGTCCCGGACAAGCGGGAAGACCGCCGGCGAGCGATGCGCCGAAGGAGCGACCGCAACATCTCGGCAAATGGCTCGATTATGCGTGACTTCAACATTCCGGGACGATCGGCGGCGATGGCGGCGAACGGCATGGCCGCGACATCCCATCCGATGGCAACCTTGGCTGCGCTCGACGTGTTACGCTCGGGCGGCAACGCGGCTGACGCCGCGATTGCGGCGGTCGCCATGCAATGTGTCGTCGAGCCGGAGAGCACCGGAATCGGCGGCGATTGCTTTATTCTCTATTCGCGGCAGGGAGCCTTGCCGGTGGCGCTCAACGGTTCCGGGCGTGCCCCCGCCAAGGCGACTGTCGATTGGTATGTCGAACACGGCATCGGCGAGATCGGCGTGCAAACGCCGCATGCAGTGACGATCCCCGGTGCCATCGATGCCTGGTGCGCCTTCAATCGCGAGCACGGCACCCGGCCCCTCGCCGAACTCCTCGAGCCGGCGGCGCGAGCGGCTGAGGAGGGTTACGTCGTGACGCCACGTGTCGCGGCCGACTGGCACCGCACCCAGGAGAAACTTCGGGATCCCGTGACTGCGGCGCTTTTCCTTCCGGGCGGAAGACCGCCCAGGGTCGGGGACAAAATGCGGAACCCGCCGCTCGCCGCCACTCTGCGCCGGATCGGGCGCGAGGGCCGGGAGGCCTTCTACGACGGCCCGGTCATGCGCGAGATCGTCAGCCGACTGAAATCGCTTGGGGGTCTGCACGAGGAGGAGGATTTCGCCGCCCAGCGCTCGAACTGGGTAGACCCGATCCATGCTCCTTATCGCGGCTACGAGGTCTATGAATGCCCACCAAATGGGCAGGGGATGGCGGCTTTGATGATCTTGCGTACGCTCGCCGGCTATGCGCTCGACGGCGACGCGTTCAGCGAGGTCGATCGACTGCATCTTCTCGCCGAGGCGAGCAAGGCGGCCTATTGGGTGCGCGACAACTTCGTCTGCGACCCCGAGCACGTTCCCGTTGACGTCGCCGATTTCTTGTCCGAGGCGCGGGCCGAGCGCAGCCGCCGGGAAATCCGGCTCGACCGCGCCATGCCAGGACCGCACTGGGCCGAGATCGAGCACAAGGACACCGTTTATCTCTGCACCGTCGATCGCGACGGCAACGCCTGTTCCTTCATCAATTCGCTGTTTTCGTCCTTCGGGACCGGGATTTTGGCACCGCAATGTGGCGTGCTGTTGCACAATCGCGGGACCGGTTTCCGCACGATCCCAGGCCATCCGAACGCGATCGCTCCGCACAAGCGGCCTCTCCACACGATCATCCCGGGAATGCTGATCAAGGATGGCCGTGCGGTGATGCCCTTCGGTGTGATGGGCGGGCACTATCAAGCAGTCGGCCACGCGCATTTTCTTCATCGCCTCCTCGACCGCGGGATGGATCCACAGCAGGCTGCCGAGCAGCCGCGCTTCTTACCGCTCAACGGTTTGCTGCAGGTTGAGCGCGCCATGCCTGAGCCGGTTGTCGCCGATCTCGCCAATCGCGGCCATGAGATCCTGACGGTCGACGTCCCGCTCGGCGGGTGTCAGGCGATCTGGATCGATTACGAGCGCGGCGTGCTGATAGGCGGTTCCGAACCCCGCAAGGACGGGCTGGCGCTCGGCTATTGACCGACGGCGTTGCCGAAATCGGCTTCGACCAACGTGATGGTCAGACCCGACTAACCCATCTTTACCAACGCGATCCACTCCGAGTCTTGTTCCCGACGCCCGCCGCGAATGATCCGGCGCTGGCCGTCATCCTCACCACCTCGGGCGGGCTCGTCGCCGGCGATCGACTCGAAATCGCCGTCAGGCTCGCATCAGGGACGATAGCCCACGTAACCGCGGCAGCGGCCGAGAAGGTCTACCGCTCGATGGAACGAACCACGGAGGTCGCGCAGGCGCTGTCGATCGGCCCTGGCGCTGTCCTCGAATTTCTGCCTCCCGAGACGATCCTGTTCGATGGCGCCCGCCTGCGGCGTGAGACGGTAGT
>JBARIB010000154.1:0-2735 GCA_049799535.1 Allostellaceae bacterium
CTCAACGGTCCGCGGGCCTATTTTTGTGATCCCGACGGCACAGTACTGGAATTCATCGATCTGACGAGTTACGCGGGCGACAGTCTATGATACCGGCTGCCTGAGCTCTCAGCCGTAACAGAGACGCTGTCGCCTTCTCGGCCAGTAAGCTTAGGCTTTCGGTCAGGCGATGCTCTCGACGTTCTCTGGCGTATTGGCGGCCTGGGGCGCGCTGCCATGCACCTGTCGCAGAAATGCCTCCATCATCGAAAGCGTCCATAGCGCGGCGCTGTGGTCGCGCTCGCCGGATTGGTGCTGATCCAGCAATGTGCTGACCAAATGCATGTCGAACAGGCCTGACTCGCGCAGCACCCGTCCGCACAAAGTCTCACGCACGCGCCGGCGCAG
Organism: Allostellaceae bacterium; assembly: GCA_049799535.1. Taxonomy (GTDB): domain Bacteria; phylum Pseudomonadota; class Alphaproteobacteria; order ATCC43930; family CGMCC-115725; genus AP-15. The sequence continues at coordinate 388 of JBARIB010000154.1, forward strand.
TGGACCGCGAAACCATGCGGCAAGCGGCACCGCAAAGCCCTGCTTGGGGCGGTACAATATCTCTTTGGAAACATAGGGCTCGAGCGCGCGCTTGAAGACGTATTTACCTTCGCGGCCCAGCAATTTCAGGTTCGACGGTAGTCCCGCAGCCCATTCGACCAGCGTGTGGTCGAGCAACGGAACCCGCACTTCGAGCGAGCTCGCCATACTGGCGCGATCGACTTTGGTCAGGATGTCACCCGGGAGATATGTTTTGAAATCGGCATATTGCACCTGCGACAGCGGATCATTGCTGCCGCAACGTTGCATATGCGACCTCAACACCTCGGCGGCATTGTAACCCTCCAGCTCGCGCCTCAGATCGCCGCTGAAGAGCCGTTGCCGCAGCTCGGTGCCGCAAATCGAAACGGACGAGAAATAAGCTTCGACCGTATCGCGCGCCAGCTCCTGCAATGTCGCTTTGGCGCGCAAAGGACGCGGCGCCCAGTCCAGCTTGGGATAGAGCGCCGCCAACGCTCCGAAAATCGGGCGGCGCACGGGGCCCGGCACAATCCTGCGCACGCGCTCTTCGAAGCAATGCCAGCGATAGCGTCGATAGCCGGCAAACACTTCGTCGCCGCCATCCCCCGACAACGCCACCGTCACGTTCTCACGCGCCATCGCGCAGACCCGAAACGTCGGGATCGCCGAGCTGTCGCCGAACGGCTCGTCGTAGATGGTGGCCAGGCGGTCAAGGAGATCGAAGGAATCGGGATCGACCACCTTGATGTGATGATCGGTCCGGTAACGCTCGGCGATCGCCGCGGCATAGGCCGACTCGTCCCACCCCTTCGCCCCGAATGAGATCGAGAACGTGCTGACCGGCTCGGGCTTGAGACCCGCCATCATCGCCACGACAGCGCTCGAATCGACACCGCCCGATAAAAACGCGCCGAGCGGCACATCGGCGATCATTCGCATCCGCACGGCTTCCCTTAGCCGCGCGATCAGCTCCTCCTCGACCGCTTCTCGGCATACCGAGCTGCCATCGATGAAGCTTACATCCCAGTACCTGCGCGGTTCTGCCAGGGGCTCGGCGCGTCGGACCAGAAGGGAATGCCCAGGGGCGAGTTTTCGGATATTGCGATAGATCGACCGCGGATCCGGGATGTAACCGAAGGCGAAGAACTCCTCGATCGCCTCAGTGTCGAAACGCCGATCGATATCGGGGCTCAGCAAGAGTGCTTTCAGTTCCGAGGAGAACAACAATCGCCCGTCGCGGAGAAGACTGTAATAGAGCGGCTTCTCGCCGAGTCTGTCGCGCGCGAGAAACAAGCTCTCGCGCCGGCTGTCCCACAATGCGAACGCAAACTGGCCGTTAAACCGGTCGAGGCAGCCCTCCCCCCATTCTTCCCAGGCATGGACAATTACCTCGGTGTCGCAACGCGTCCGAAAGACATGCCCGCGCCCCGACAGCTCGGCCATCAGCGGCTGAAAATTATAAATTTCCCCGTTATAGACGACACAAACGCTGCCATCCTCGTTGTACAGAGGCTGATCGCCCGTCGCGAGATCGACGATCGCGAGTCGTCGGTGGCCCAGCCCGATGCCCGGCGCGTAATGGAAGCCATCACCGTCGGGCCCCCGATGACTGAGGACGTTGGTCATGCGGCGCAACAGGGCGCGGTCGACATCATTGCGACCCCGCCCGTCGAAAATCCCGGCTATGCCGCACATTTTTTATGACCCGAAAAACGTGAATGGTGAAAATCGATCCGAATTCGGCCCTCGAATTGCCTGACGAGGTACTCCAAAGTCAAAATGCGCGCGGTTTGCGCCGGATCGCTGATCCGGTCGAGCTGAAACAGCTCGGTCATGACTTGAACCCCGCCTGGTAAGGCCGCCTCGAGATATTTGCTCTGCAGATAATCCGGTAAATCAGACGGGCGGCGCACGCGCTTCTTGACGCGATAGGCAAAGCGGCGCAGCCATGGCGGCCGCAAATAGGTGCCGTAATCGGCCAGACGGCGCGAAAGCGGCGGTGCCCCACTAAAGTCGTGGCCGTAGCTGGATGGATATGAAGCGAGCCGAGGGTCGGCTCGCCGGATCAGTTCCGCTTCATAGGCGCCATGGTTTTTCCAAGCGATCGGGATGACGCTCGCATGTTGCGTTAGTGCGTGCTCAAGAAACGGTAGTGCCACGTGGCCGTAGGTGTTGTTTATATTATTGATCCGGCCGTCCCAGGCTCTGCAGCGAAAATAATGATACAGCCATTCGACGAGCGGCCGCGGCAGCAGTGGACGAGGGTACCCGATCAGCGCTTCGAGCTTGTCTTCAAGCTGGCAAAAATAGGCCTCTTGGTCGAATGC
>JBARIB010000155.1:0-22190 GCA_049799535.1 Allostellaceae bacterium
TTTGCCCGCTCGAGCCGTCGTTGTATGACGTAACGCGCCGGTCCCATCCCAACCGCTCGCTTGAACGAGCGGCTGAAGTGGTAGGGGCTGAGGCAGGCGATTGAAGCAAGGTCGGTCAAGGTCAACCGATCATCGAGATGGGCCTCGACGTAGTCCCGCACGCGCTTCAACCGCCCGTGCGACAATCCGCTCGACGGAGTTAGAGTGATTGCTGTCGGATCACCGTACAATCGCACGATCTGGACGGCGATCGCCGTGTTTAGTGCATCGGCCAGAATACGGTCGAGAAAGCCACCCTCAATTTCATTGGCAATAGTCGACACGAGCTGTGAGATCAGCGGGTCGCTGAGGTTGTACCGCGGCGCGAGGTGAACGACACCCCCCCGTACCATCTCCGACACGAAATGGTCATAAACATCGCGACTCTGCAGAACCTGAATGTACCGACCGGCAGTCAAGTTACTCCGTAACGTCGTGTCAGGTGGACGAAATACGAAGTGGTCGCGCAACAGGTCACATCTCCACTCTGACCTTTCGTCGTCTTCCATCGTGGCGTGGAAATCAGTCAAGAAGTAGGTGAGCCGATGGTAATCGGTTCGGCAAATCGCCTCACCCGCCGCGCGGTTAACGATATCGACGGAGATCGGACCCCAGGCCCGTCTTTTTTCAATATGGAACCCGGGGAAATTCCACCTCGGGTTTTCTGAGTCAATGTGGTGGTCGCTCGTCGCAGCATTGCTCCGTCGAACTGGAGTACGAGGCGCGGATACCATGCTGCATCTCCGGCTCACACCATCGAGGCGGGCCATCGTCCGCAAGACGGCCGGAGTTTCGCAACGAGCGACCAAGGAACCTCGGTTTCTCGTGCGATCCCAAGAGACGCGCCGAACGGCACGTTAACTGATACACCCCCAGAGTTACATCACTATGTCAATTCTTAGCAAATATCGTAAGATTTGTGCTCTAATTTTGTCAAATTGTAACATCTCCTGCCAAAATCAGGCAGCGGAGTAAACTTCGCTTCAAAACATCCGAATCAGGTTGGCTGCTCCCCAGACGACGAGAACCACGCCGGCGAACCGGCTCATCCAACCGCCGTATGGCATGGTCTTTTCCAATAGCACGAGCAGCGCGATCGCGCCGACCCATGCGAAATTCATCAATCCGCCGACGAACAGAAGCGTCATCAGCATCCAGCAGCAGCCGAGGCAAAAGAATCCATGCCGGATCCCGATCCGGAGTGCGCCGAAGGTGCCGCGGCGCCAATGACGGATCAGGAACTCGGTGGGCGAGCGGCAATGCCTAAGGCAGGCATCCTTGAGCGGTGTCCATTGATAGACGCCGGCGGCGATTAGTACCGTGCTGGCCAACATCGCGTTGCCGAATGCCATCGCCTCGGATAACAGACCACCCTCGTCGAGACCCCATTGCAGCATGGTAGCGGCGAGGCTGAACCCGCACCAGACGAGCAGATAGCCGGACGCAAACAGCATTGCCGTGGCGGGAACAAGGTTGGAGTTGGCGAGACGATCCCCGGCGATGGCGGAGACCAACAGCACGGTCGGAGCAGCGCTTGGGAGCATCATGGCTACCATCATCATTACCCACATGACACAGATCAGCACCGCATATGGCAGGCTCCACTCGCGCGGCATCGCCATCATCTGCCCGCCGCCCATGTCCATCATTTCCATCTCAACGCCGGCGCCGAGCAACAGATAGCCCCATGCCGCCGTAATGACGGTGGCAAGAGCGCCCAACACTACGACGCGGCGGTTACGAAGAAGTCTAAAGAGCAGTTCGATAGGCATCGCCGCGCTATTCGACGCCCTCGTTGTTCAAATCCAGATGCGCGAATTTCCCGTAGCTATTCGCAAAATCAATGTGCTTGTGTCGAACACGGTCGACCCCCAAATAGCTCACCTATCAGTCATTGCGCTCGGTATATTCTTCGGACAGCACCTTATCGCCGATCTCCGAGGCAATTCTCGTGCAAAGAGCCTGCTGAGACCGGCTGAGCACGACCTCGTGGAGCCTAAGGAGCGTATAATAACGGATGCTGGTCAACAGGGCATCGCCGTCCTCACCCTCCTTGATGCGCGGGCGAAATTGATCCAGCGGAAAAGTCTCGGCGACGACGAGACTAGCCGAGACATCCTCGATGGCGCGTTTCGTCGCGATGATGTCGACAATGAACCGCACCCCGTCGGTCGGTGCAGTGGCAATCTCGGTGTCTGGCATTTTGGCAAGCCTGGAGATGAGGCATGATCGGAAATACGGGATTGCTCCGCTGTCGCCGGCGAGACGAAGCAGAATGATTACATTCGAGCCCGCAGTTGTTTGCGCGGGTGCACGGGATGGAGAGGCGCCGGACGTCAGCAGCGCTATTGCAACTCCCACAACATATCCATTGATCTTCGGGATACTCATTACGCTTATTCGAGCAACCCCAGCTCTTTGTAGACCTGCTCGGCGGCCGGATGGACCGGCGCGGTCAGCCCGTCATTGATCATCTCCCGCGCCCTCAGTCTGGCGAGCACCGGATGTAGCGTGCGCAGCTCAGCCACATGGGCGAGTACCGCCTTGGCAATTACTGCGACAGCGCGCGCGTCGACTGAGACGGATGTCACCAAGGTAGCACGGCCGCCAAAGGTCGGCACGTCGGCCGCAAGTCCATAATCTTTGGCCGGAATGGTTCCCCTTTTATAGTATGAATTGTCGTGGACGAGCATGTCGATTGCCGGACCGGTCATCGCGACAAGATTTGATGCGCAGGTGTCCAACGCGGATTTAACGAGCGAAGAAGGGTGGCCGATGATCATCAGGCTGGCGTCGATAGCCCCGTTGCAGAGCGCAGCTATGCTCGCATCCGCCCTCAATTCTGCAGGATGCACCCGCTGCTGGTTGGTCCAACCCAGTCGTCCCTCGATCGTGTCCCATGTCGCCCGGATCCCGCTGCCCTGGCCGCCGACGTTAACTCGCCGGCCCGCCAGCTCGGCGAGATCGTTGATGTGGGCATCGGCGCGGGCGATGACGGTGACCAGTTCGGGATAAAGCGAGAATACGGATCGAAGGTCGGCGAACGCTCTGCCGGTCCACGGGCCATCACCGTGGTAGGCGGCGAATTGAACATCCGACTGTACGATCGCAAATTCCAGCTCGCCCGACTTGAGCGCGCCTATGTTATAGACTGAGCCTGGCGTGGCTTCAGGCGAGCAACGGACCCCGTGGGTCCGGAGGTCCCGGTTAACGATCTGGCATATAGCCTTGCCCACCGGGTAGTAAACGCCGTTCAGTTGCCCGGTGCCGATTGATGCAAAGACCGCATCTTCCGCCTGTGCGGCCAGGGGTGAGATCACGGCGACGCCAATCACCATAGCGACCAGCGCATTAAAGACCGGCCGCAGCCGGTCAATCGGTCCGAGGAAGGGTCTCCTGATCATGCGGCCTCATCCCATTTCATGACCAGGTCATACACCGACCTGAACGAGTCTGGCTGCACACTGACTGCCCCTTGCAATGGGTGATCCATCGCGTAGATCAGAAAGATCATGATTCCCAAAAAGAATGCGGTGATTCCCCCCAGAATAATCTGGGGCAGCAGGTCCATGTGAAGCATCCACAGAAAGACGATGGTGAGTAACGCGCCGATCACCACCATGTACCACATCACCCCTGGGATCGCTGAGTTGACGGCCTCCATCCGTTGCTCGCGATGCACCTCCATCTCGTCCATATAGCGCAGCAGCTCGTTGTGCAGCAGCTCCTGGTTCTTCGTCGCCGGTTCATACGACATCAATGTCGCGCGGATAACTTCCAGCCGGTGTTCGCCGCCTTCGGGCACCAATCCCCGCCGGTGGGCAGGCCAGTCTTTTTCGATGACGTAATGCGTGTAATCGCGCAACTTCGCTTTTAGTTCGCTACGAAGCGGCTCCGGGTAGCCGTCGGTGCTCCGGTAAATGGTCGACAGGCTCGAGGCCTCGCGGCTGATGTTCTCTTCCAGATTCTTGGTGTTCTCGAAGGCCGCAACGGTCAGCAGCCCGAGCAGGACGGCAAAAAATAGCCCGAAATTGGCTGCAATGTGGATGATCGGCTCGTTGGATGGTTCATCACGATGCAACAGGCGGCGCATCACTGGGTGGATCAGCACAATGCCGAGCCAGGTTATGCCGATGAAAAAAAGGCAAAAGACCAATGCCAATTGTGCAGCCGACAACTTGTCGAACCAAACGCTCAACCAATCCGGCATTTCTCATTCTCCCGTTCACGAAGAACCGAGCTGAGACCAAGTGTGGTGATTGCAGCAAACAAAGTGGTCAATCCTCGGCTTCCTTTACTGCAGTCGCAGCGGGCGACGCCCTTCTCGCCGGTCGAGCAGAACGTCCGCCCCGGTATTGCTGAAGGCAGGTGGCGCGCAAGCCCTCAACTCCATATGTCTCGAACGCGCGCTGCCAGCTGAAGAACTCCTCTTCCGAAAGCTGGTAGCGGCGACAGGCTTCCTGTAAAGTAATCTGGCCGCTGGACACTGCTGCCACCACTGCAACTTTGCGGCGGGCCACCCACCTCTTGGTTCCCGGGGATGGCAGCGATGTCATTGTCAGTCTTTAAGCCATTGCCCTGCGCGGTATCCTATTGGCCGGCAGTGCGGAAGCGCGGGTAAGTCCAAGGATCCCCTCCAGGAGGTACCCGCATGCATGGTCGCCTCAAAACATCTCGTCAGACTGTGGCAAGGAGGGCAGACATGAGATCATTCAGGCTGCTATAGCTGCGATCGGGGAGCTGCTCGAGCCTGCGCAATGCCGTCGGTTCGGGATTGTTGGCCCTCGCCAGTGCCAGCAGGTCCTGCTTGGTGGCCGGGAACGAGGCCCCACGAAGGTACGCCGGTACGGTACCAGCGGGCTCGTCATAGACGCGCACGGCCGCCGGAGAAACGGCCAGCGGTTCGTGGACGGTGTGATGGGTTGCAGCCGCCGGTTCGTAGGCATGGTGGGTTACGGTAGTGGTTGTGTGCGTGTCGTATTCCGGTTCGTGGGGGGTCAGCACTCGCGCGTGACGCGTTCCGAGCCAGGCGCCCGTCAGGGCTCCGGCCAGGCTGAGGAGCAGCCCCGAGAAGAGCGCCTTGGCTCCTGCCGCCGCGCCGCGTGCCGCGGTTTCCGCCGCCTTGCGCGCCTGTTGCTCCGCGTTCGCCAGTGCCGCCACGGCATCCTGCTCCATTCGCGCCACCCGACTCGCAGCTTCCTCTTTGCTGATGCCGGCCTGAGCCGCTACCAGCGTGGTGAGGCGGTCGCGCTCCTGCTCGGTCAAGCTGCCATTGACCACACGCCGCCCGGCCAACGCTGCTATTTCACTCGTGATCTGAGCGCGGGTCATCTGGGTCGGGTCGCCGCTGGAGGTCAATGATTGCTCCAGCTGGTCCGTCAAAGCCCGCGGACTGATCTGTTGCGCCACGCCGCCAGCGAGCGAGCCGGTGCTGCTGGCGGCAGTGCCGGCGGTCGACGCTACGGTACCGACGATGGCTCCGACGGCTTGGGCCAGCAAGACGGTGATTATCAATATGGCAACGGCCCAGACCGTGATCCCGTGCAGCTCGGCATCGAGATGGCTGTGTGTTCCGGAGAGGCGGGCGGCAACGTAGGCGCCAAACCCCATCGACAGGATCAAATTGATGGCGGTCCAGATCCCGGCGCCGAGCCCATAGCCTGCCATGTCGGAGGCGGTGCTCTGGGTGAAGCGGAGGCCCCCGGCGCCAAACGCCACACCGAGAAGGCTGAGCAGGATCATGCTGGCGCCGGCAACGACAGCCCCGGCCAGTACGGAACCCCAGGACATGCGGCTGTAAGAGCGTCGCGATCCGACCCGCGTCGCGGTAGGAAGATGGGTTTCGTCGTAAGCGGAATATGCCATGTTCAACTCCCCTCTATCTTGATTCTGCTGAGTGATTCCCGCTGAACGGTCGCCCGACCCGGGGATGGCTGCGCGGACGAAGCGGTCATTTCATCCTTCCGGATTCGACCGAGCCTCATCCCCAAGTCGGGGTTGCGACCGCTATGCCGGCTTTACCACCCGGTACTCGATGCGGCGATTGTGGAAGCGGCCCTCCGGCGTGTCATTGCTGGCGGTCGGGTTGGCGCTGCCATAACCTTTGGCCACCAGCGTGCTCGGATCCACGCCAGCCGAAACCAACGCCGCGCGGACGGCATCTGCCCGCTGCTGCGACAGCTGCACATTTGCCGCCGCGTCACCCGTGTTGTCGGTATAGCCCGCGATCTCAATCACCGTTCCGGGCGGGAGCTGTTTGAACGCTGCCGCAGCGTGCTGCAGCAGTGTCTTACCGATCGGCGGAATTTCCGCGCTGTTGGTCGGGAAATTGATGATCGACTGATTGAGTATGGTCAGCAGATCGGTGGTGGTGAACCCGGGGTGCAGCCCGGCCAGCGCCGTCTCCGTCTTGTTAGTGAGCTCGGAAACCATGTTGGCCACCCTGTCGGTCAGCGCGCCAAACACCAGACCGGTCGGGAGCGCCGTCCGCAGCGAATTGATGATTCCGTCTCGATCGGAATCGCTGATCAGCCCGCCGACTTTGAGGGAGTTGCCGTCGAACACGGCCTGCACGCCGGAAGTCTTGAGGTTTTCCAGAGTGGTCCGAAGATCGACCAGCCAGGGCGCCGGCCCGGTATTGGCGTTGATGGTGATGTCGCCCTTGACCTTGTCGGCCCCGAAGACGCCCTTGAGCGCATCCATGATCGACGTCCGCGTCGATTCGTCGTGCACCACCCCGGAATAGGTGATGATGCCGTCGTCATTGGTCAGTGCGAGGTGAGCCGGTATCGACGGTATCGGCGCCGACGGCAAGACGGCCGGGGCCGGGGCGGTCGCCACGACGGGCGCCGGCTGATTGCCGGACAACAGATACCAGAAGAGGCCGAGTATGCCGAGCCCGGCAAGCAGCGGGATCAGCCACCGTCCCAGATGCGGCGCGTTGTGGATCACGTTGACGGCGCGAGGCGCTACTTGCTCGACGCGGCGCGTCGTGGTCTGCACCGGCGTCGTCTGCAGATAACCCGTGAGCGCGGCCGGGATCCCTGTTGGGATTACCCCGCCGGGGGTTAATTGACCTATCACTTTGGGTAGGAGATAGCCAATCGCCGTGCCGGCCACACCGCCGCCGAGACCGAGCCTGCTCGCGATGCCGCCAAGCACATTGCTACCGAGTGCGCTCTCTACTTGGGGCGCCGTGAGTGCTGCCCCGTCGGTCCTGCCGAGCCACGAGGCGACTTGCGAGCCAAGGCCGGCTGACCGGAACTTGTCCATAAACCCGCCGATCCCGCCCGGTGAGCCTGTGATCAGCTGTACGACTTCGCGCAGCAGCTGGCCTGCCTTCGGGCCGAGACCGAACCGGCTTCCGACATCTTCGATTACGCTGTCCAATATAGCCATCTGATCTCTCCCATAATGCGGACACGACTCGTCCGCGCTTGTGGTTCTTGCAACAACGACCGACTTGCCGCGTCGGCATTTGAGCCTTCGAGGGGACCGCGGGCGGGCAGTTGCCTGCCACGCAGCCGTAGTAGTCGCTAGGTTTCGAAGCTATTTCGCTATACCGCCTCAAGCGCGGGGCGGAATGGGCTTGCCGTCGGGACCGACCCGCTCGATTTCGACCTGCTGGCGACGGATCTTGTCGCGCACCGTCTCGACGTGATCGGTGCCGATCTTTTTCAGGGCGACTTCCTCGACGACGCGCGCAGTCTTGCTGACCAGAGCCTGCTCGGCCGTCTCGCGGATTTCTATCGTCGCGTCTGCCCAGTCGATCTCGCCAATGTATTTCGGATCCGTGACGGCACGGCGCAGAACGTCGGCATGCTCTTCGTGCAGAGTGACGTCCGCGGAGACCTCACGTTCGGTCACAAAACGGCGCACCCGAGTCCTGCCGCTTTCAACCATGCGCTTGCCGACCTGAAGTTGCTCTTCGGCAAGCCGCAAGACCTCGTCATGCGCCTCGGCCAGCTTCGGGGAAACGGCGACCTTCTGCTCTGCAGCAATCGGAGCCGCGGCGATAGAAGCGGCGGCGGCTTCCACTCGGGCAGCCGGTGCGATGCCGGTGGTTACGGCGCGGTCATGCACGTCGATCGGGCGATGGATGTCCAGAATGCCCGTCGCATGCGCGACCTCGCTGTCCGGCACCCGCACCGAGACGACCATACCGCCGCGCTCGAGCGATTGGGTGTACACGTCAGCTTCGTGTTGAGCCAGCCCGCCGCCGAACATGCGCTGCCACAAGCCAGGCTCGCGCAAGCCGACCCGATTCTTGTCAAACAAACTGATGTCGTCGGCATGGAAACCGCCGGCCTTCAGCGCATCCACTGCGGCCTGAGCATGTGCGGCAGTGTCGAATGCGGCAACAATGGTCTGGTAACTCATACTATCCCTCCTGGTTGGACTGCTGCGGCTTTGCGCCATCCTCGGGGCTCTCCCCGACTGCTGGCGTCTCCACCGGAACGCGCGTGACCGCCGCTTCCTGATGGCGGAGCGTCACGCTTTCCTGGTGTCTCTCGGTCGTTCGCACCCGCCGGATGCGCACCTCCTCCTTGAGGAAGAGGCGGCGCTCGACGACAAGCACCTCCTCGACAATCGGAATGACGATGGTGTCGCCCTCTTCCCTGACGGCGGGCATCGCGTCGACATGCTGGCCAATCCGTGCCCGGCTGATTTCAACAGTCTCCCGCGCGAGCAGTTCGTCGATCAGCTGCTCTCGCTCGTGAGTGACCCGCACAACCTGGACACGACCCGTTTCGACAACCTGCTTCGAGACGGCGACCTCTTCCGCCAGGAGCGGGATCACGCTCTCGGCGGTTTGAGGTAAGTGCTTTTCATTGCTGTCGGCTGACATCGCCGTTTCCCACCGTCCTGGCGTAGGCCGTCTGCTCTCGCGATCTACTCCGTTCCTGCGTGGAGTGAAGAGTGACCGCGACCACAGTGCGGAAGGTAGGGGAGGTCAGCGATTAGTGATTGGAGCCCCTTGCGGTACTCATGTGAGATTCTTGCTGAAGTGTGCCCACACCCGCGACGTTTGGATCAAGAGGCTTGCTCCCGCCCTGAAACCAGTATTATTCGGACACGCTTTTAGTCGGCAGCAGGTCTGGTTTGGCTCGGAACACACATCGACATGCCGATCTGCACGAAGATCCCAGCCTCGACGGGGAGCAATGCCCCGATTTATCCAAAAAACGAGTACCCAAACAGACGTACCGCTCGCTAGGGCCGGAAAAGCGCTGGACATTGAAAACGGGGTGCTGCTTTTCGGCCTCCGACGCATCAGCTACCTGATTAGCGCGGAGCTGGTGATCAATGGATGACGGGCGGCGCGAGATCTCGATGGGCCCAACGGGCCTGGACTGAGGAGCCGCTTACCAGCAACAGCGAAGTGCGACTTTAGCGGAAAGTCCCATAGTAATATCGGGGCAATGGCCCCGATGGCGTGACCTGGCTCGGCGGGAGCATGTCGTCACCGCTACCGGAAGGCCGGTTCTCGTCGTCTCGCCTGCCGGCACCTTCGCGCACGTCGGTATACGGGTGCTCGTCGCGTGGGACGGAACGCGCGAGGCCAATCGGGCGCTCCATGGATGAGCCATTCGCCGTCGAGCCCGCGGAGCTGTAGCTCCTCGCGAAAGCGTTCCTCGACGGTGTCCGCCCCTTCGGCTGCGCATAAGACCTGTGCACCGGCGCGGCCGCGCTTATCGGCTGTCCCTCTATGGCCCTGGCACCCTCCGGCGAGACTGGCCCGAGAACGGTCGGAGCAATGCCGATTCCCGCTGACGGGCAGTCGAGCCGCGGGCTCCTGCAAGGCGTAAACGGTCGTCAGGTGCGCCTTGCTGGCCTGCGCGAGATTGCGTGCCAGCTCGAACCGGACGTCACCAGCAGTGGCAGCATCGGTACAAATCAAGATATCGCGGAGTGTCATTGCCCTTCTCCCCGTCTCAGCCGGGTTCGGCGTTGGCTAATAGGGTCCGAACGGCAAGACTCTCGTCAGTGAATGGCTTCCGGTAGGCGGGTAGTGCGCCAGAACGCGTAGGCGCCTTTTGCGTGATTGACGACTGCCCTCAAGAGGCCCTGGCACCGGGACATATTCCGTGCGTGAAGCTTTGCCGCCCGGGGTCCGGTGGTAGAGGCTGATTGGCGCGCGCGAACAGCTCCTTTACTTCGGAAAGTCTCGGATGCACCGGCACCAGCCGCCGTAGGGTACTGATGCAATCCGTCAATAGCAGGTAAAACGGCGCCAGGCGGGTGCTGTAGCCGACATACGCCCCTTTGTCGCGGGAGAACAGGTCCAGCACCGTATCAATGTCGTTGCTCGTTTTCGCGCGGATGCGCATCTCCTCCAGGTCGAACGGAGCGACAGGAAGGCCGTAGCCGGCGAGGACGACGGCAGCATGGATGCCCCTGGTCATCTCAAAGGCATCAGACGGGCCTTTGCATGACAATCTTATTCGCTCCATTGCCGCAACGAAGGCTGGATGGTCAAAGGATGGCCAATTTGCTGAACTTGACGCACACAACTCTCTCAACCGTCGTACGTATCGCCCGCGGCGCGAGGCCGGCGGAAGCCCGATCGTCGGCCGATGAGGAGCGATACCGGGATCATGCAGGCCGCCAGCTCGAGGGGCCAAATCCGGCCTTCGGCATATACCAACGCGGGGCAGGGTCAGGGTGCACTCAACCAAAGCATCTTAAATTGCTCTACTGAAACAGGGATAACTTTGTGGTGAGGAAGCCAGCGACCCTCCGGAAGGTCCTGCAATCTTTATCAATCTCAAAATTTGCCTAAAATTTAGTCGATCGTCAAAGGCATTGTTTACGTAGACTTTTTGGAAGATGTGTAAGGCTATGAATTCTCTTACTTTTCCCTTCCTAATTTCTTCCCTGCATCCTGTGCATAGAATCCGCAGCGGGCCGCTTTGCGATCGACCGAAGCAGTAAGCTTGCAGTCGAGCTTTCGCCGGGAGCTTATTCCACCGCCTGCGCAGCCTCGCGATGAAGCTCGCCGCCGCGCATCAGCCGACTGGCGATGTCCGCCGTCTGCAGCAGCGCGCGCTGCGTCGGAAAGTGCGCCGCCAAATAGCGGGCGACGGCAATCAGAATATGCCGGCCCTGGTCGGAATTGCCCCACTCGTGGAACTGCCGCACACCCGCCTCGAGCATCTGGTAGGCATGGAAGCCCGCGTCCTCCCGCAGCAACGCCTGCGCGAGGGTCGCGATCAATGCGTCGGGTGAGTGGCCGAGCGTAAGGTGACGGGCGACGAGCCGCGCCGCCGCACCGATCTGTCGTTGCCGGTCAAAGGCTTCGAGCAAGGCGCCGCGGATCTCCTCAGCCGTAACCGGCAGGTCATCGAGCCCCTCACCGCTCTCGCCGGGCAGCGACGCCGGCGGCACATTCAGATACCGGGCGAGATAGAGCGCCATTGCCCCGTGCAAGAGAGCGCGTACGGCTTCGACGGGATCGGGCGCGCCGGTGCCGATACGCTTAAGCGCCTGATGCACGGCGTTCGCGTAGGTGAAGACGTGGTGGGCGGTTTCCCAATCCGAGTGCTCGTTGGCGGTGCCGAAACGCGCCACTCTGAGTGCTGCCGCATAAGCGAGTGAGCGACCAAGGTCGGCGGGAGAAGCCCCGTCCCGCGCTGCCGCTGTGAGCGCATCAATGATTGCGGCCGGATCGTCACCGAGAAGGCTATGGGATAGCGCGACATGATCCGACCAGTCGCGGGCATTGTCCTCGGCCGCGAAGAGGTGGGGCAACTCCAGACCGGCCCGCTGGCACAGCGCAATGAGGTCGACGGGCTGGCGCCATGCTGTGCGTTCCTCGGCACCGCGAGCCGCCGCCATTTGCCCGACCACGCTGGGCAGCACATCGGCGGCATGTTCCCAGCCGATGACGTCGAGACACTCGAAAGCCTTGTTGATGAAATCGAGCGAGTGCCCGCCATCGGCATAGGCGCGGTCGGTCTCGGCGGCTAAGAGGAGATCTGCCAGTGCCGCCGGCGAGGCACCGCCCGCAATAGCCGTCAGCACGGTTCGTTCGGCCGCATCGCGGTGGCGGACGGCTACCCAGCGCCGCAGCCAGCGCTTCAGAGTGGCAAGGTCGGGCCGACTTGCCAGCGGCGTGCGCTGCCGGCTCGGTGTTGCACCATCGCAATCCGCCGCAACGCGCCGCATCCCGTGAAACAAGGCAAGGTGCGTCTCCTCCTCCGACAGGAGCGGCAGAAGCTGGGCGAGCGCGGTCAGGATCGTCAGTCCGGTATCCCAGCCGTCGCGGTTATGGGTGCCGAACAATGCGGCTTGCCTCACTACCTCCGATGGCGACCGGCCGGCCGCCAGCTGACCGTGCACCGCTTTGGCAATGACGAGGCTGAGGTTATGGGCGAGCCCGTCCGCGAGGCGCTGCCGCCAATGTTCAGCCGGGTCGGCATAACCAAACACCGGCTTTACCCAGATCTCGCCGGCGGCGCGGATCTCGACGGGACAAGTCGGCACATCATCGGCCCATAGGTCGAATGCGCAGCCGCTCGCCAATTCGAAGCGCGCATGATGCCAGTGGCAGGTCAAGATACCGTCCTCGATGCTGCCGCGATCGAGCGGGAAACCCATATGCGGGCAGCGATTGTCGAAGGCGAACACCTGCCCGCCCTCGTGCACAAGCAGCACCGGGCGATGACGGCCACGCACAACAAGTCGCCCCTTGGCTCTAAGCTCCTCGAGGCTGCCCGCGCATACAAAATCCGAGACCGTTTTTTTCATCGGGACCTTGCCTGACAATTGTCCGCGGCAGCGCGATTGAGCGAAGGCCGTTACGAAATGTCAATCCCGGCGGCAGCCGATCAGGCCGATCAGGTCGAGAGAGTTGAGGATCGGGCAGGATCACGACGAATATAGGTGGTGCCGATTTTCGAACGGTTTCTCGTCAAAAGTGTCAATGGGACCAAGTCGGTGCACAGGAACTGCTCCTGATCCTCGTCGGCCCGACTTGGTAGCTCGGGACGTAAATCAGGTCGAACAACCGCAGGCGCGTGTCCGTTATTACGTAGCCGATGCCGTCAAGCGCTGCCCAGACCAAGCGAGTGAGGCGGCCGAGCATGCTTAGCTCTGGCACCACTCTTGCCTCCCACCAAATGGCGCCGAGACGGCGAGGCGTTTATTCCAGTGGGCCTCATAGGCCGCTGCGAGGGCCGGCGAAAAGACGAGGTTCAAATCTTCGGAGTTTCGGCGGCGCCACAGGTCCAATTATACGAAGCCATCAGAGTGAGCACGTGGTCGATGACCATCGCCTTTTCGTGCGCGGTGTGCGCGGGGGCAAGACGAGCTGGCGATAGCTGAAATAAGACGCCTTTGGGCAGCCCGGTGGTGCCGGTGGTGTAGAAGGTCGTGGCGCGGATTTCCCCGTCGAGCTCCGGAAAGGCGAAATGCGGGTCGGATAGGGCCAGCAAGGTCTCGTACTCGCCGTCGAGAGGGAGCGGCGTCTCGGGCACCCGCCCGCTGTCGTCCAGCAATACCGGTTTTTTCCCGAGATCCACTCGCTCTGAGGTCCCCTCATGGCGTCGCCTGTATTAGCGATACTCATTCCCCCATCAAGTGGAGGTCGACGCCGCGACCGCGCAGCTCGGCAAGATAGCCCTCAACTCCGCCAAATGCTGTATCGAACTCCATCCGCACGGGCAACATGCGGTCACCTGCGATCACGCGGGCATACCAGATCTTGCCCCGTCGGTAGGTGTCCTCGTCGTGGTTTCGACTGGCCTGTATGTCCTCGCGGACCACTTCGCAAACCTGCGTTGGACCGGCGAAGTTCTGATACCCGTCCGCCGACAGTGTTTCCCGCTTAACATCGGTGAAGCGAAGATTGTAGAGCCCGCTGCCGTCGAATACGGGAATGACGAGGGCGCAGGTGCCGCGCTGGGCCAGCTGGCGCTCCACGATGAAATACGCTGTTAGTTGGTCAATGGTGCCACCGATCTGCTGCGCTGCCACCAGCAGAGGCCGCTCGGGTGAAGGTGGCGCCGAGACATCGATCACAGCGCCGTCGCCGCGATAATCGAGGCCGTAATGTCGATCGACGCCGTTTCGGCTCATATCGGCGCGGTAGTCAAAGGGGTGCGGCCCGTCTCTGGTGAGGCGTCCGTGAACCTCAGAGTGGCTTCTCAGATCGACAAATATGCTGGCGAGGCCACGCGTATCGAGATCCGTCGCGATCGCGTATCGGTCTGCCATTTCCTCGACGCTGGTGCGGTCGGTCAACACATGGAGACCGGCAAAGCCGTAGATCTCGAACCGTGCGTCGACCCGATCCGCCGCGGCCGCCGATGTTGTAGCTATGCCGGGGAACAAGAGGAGCGCAGCCCCGATCGCCGGCAGAAGGGCGGCACGAACGGATATCATGATCGCAAGCCATTTATACCGAGGGGTGCGCCAGCCGGCGCTTCCTCCTCAACGAGATCACTGCTTTTCGACAACCACATGTCATACATAAGCTTCGCCTCCACTTCTCCTCTTTATCCCGGACGAGCCCAAAGCCAGGTGCACGCTCTGCGTATTACGGATGCGATCAGCTACCGCGCGTCTTGCGGCAGGTCGAGTAAAGTCGGGTGAATATCGGTGAATTTCAGTAAGCTGTGGTGAGCCGAGTAAAGCGGTCTACTGGGGTCGCCCGCCTAGCCGGCCGCGTACCCTCACATTGGCATTCGCCGGGTCGTGAATTCGTCTGCAGGTCAGCGCTCCCACTCGAGGCGGTCGGGACCGAGGTTTAGGTCATCCGCGGCTCCATCCCGCTGCGCGCCGGCTTCGAGGAACTCTCGGCAATATTCCGCAAGGCGCCGCGCGATCAGGTCGCTTTCGCCACTCTCGGCAAGCTTTGCGAGTCCATAGGCGCGCGTGGTCTCGAGCAGGCGGAACCGAGGCTCGCTGTGATCTACATCATCGGCGACGACAAGCGACTTCGCTACCAGCTCCGCCAAATGATCGATGATCTCGCTTTCCGGGTGGGCCGCATCCGCAGCCACCCTGCCAGCCGCTTGAAACGTAAAGCCGTCGCGGAAGACTGCAAGTCGGCGAAGGACCGTCTGCTCGGCGTCGCTGAGCAGACAATAGCTCCAATCGAGTGTGGCGCGAATCGTCCGGTGCCTCGGCAGGGTCGTCCCGCCGACCCATCGTAAGCGACCGGAAACGATCGTTCAGGTGCGCCGCCAGCCCCCTCACCCCGAAGGCGTCGATCGGGCTGCTGCGAACTCGATCGCGAGCGCATTCCGTCGAGTTTTCGACAGATGTCGGCGACAATCCCGGCACTCGCATCGCTGAGCTCGAACTCGCCCAAACTTTCCGCTGCGCGCTCGACGAACAACTGAACCGCCGGGAACTCCAACGCCTCCGCGGCGGAAAGCGCGGCGGAGGGGGGCTCTCCAGCGGCGACAAGCGGTGTACGTGCTCGCCCTCGATGCGCAGCGGTTGCGAGGATGCGCACCCTCGGTGCACTCCGTAGGACGCTGACCGCCAAAGCAGCAGCTGCTTCGATGATATGTGCGCAATTGTCGAGCAAGAGCAGCAGCTGCCTGTCTCTCAGCGCGGCGATCAAGTGGGGAGCGGATTTTCGGAGCCAAAATCGAGCTCGAGCGCAGCAGCAAAAGCAGGCGCCAACAGCCGTGGATGGTCCAGCGGCGCCAGATCGATCAGCCAAACGCCATGCTCGTAGGTCGCGACCAGTTCCTCCGCCACCGCAAGGGCGACAGAGGTCTTACCGATCCCGCCCGGTCCGACGATCTTCAATAGACGCTGCCGCTGCAACTGTCCCACCAGCCTGCTGACAGTACTGGCCCGTCCGATCAACCGCGTCAGCCGGATCGGCAGGTTGTGCTCGTGTTCACATCGGTCTATCGGCTCTGCCTTCAAGGGCTGGTCGAATTTCAGCAGCTCCGGCTCGGTCTGGCGGAACGCTGTTTCCTGGACGCAATGCGGCAAGCTGAAGAGTACGTCGGAGCGAACTCGTTCGCGGCCGCCTTGCCTGCCAGTCTGATCAGCGAGGTTCGTTATGAGCAAGGCCGGATCGACGAAGCTGAGGCAGCCATCATCGATCGCATTCCACTGATTGATGCTGCCGGGATGCTGGAGTGCGCCTTGAGAGCGTATGTCGTATTGGCGCGAGTCTCCGCGACCCGCATGAACATCGATCGCGCCCGCGCGTTGCTGGAGCAAGCCGAAAGCTTGGGCTACGCGCGGCAATGGGGCCGGCTCATCGCAGCCGTTCTAGTAGGGCGGCTGCGACTCTTCCTCGCGGAGGGCAGGGTCACGGAAGGCGGCGCATGCGTTGGTCGCCTCGAGCGTTTGGTGGTGGACTACCCCCCGCCGGCTCGCTGCGCCTGGACGGACATCCACCATTACACTGCATTGGCGCGGGCACAGCTGGCCTCAGCCGAAAATCGCCCGCAGGACTCGATTGTAATTCTCAGAGCCCTGCACAAGGAAGTCGAGATTGCGCAAAAATGTTATTTCGCGCTGGGTTTGGCCACACAACTTTCGGTGGCTTTGCTCGGGGCGAACGAGTCCGCCGAGGCTTCTAAAGTGTTTCGGGGAGCTCTGAGCACGGCTGCACCGGCCGGCATCTGCCGGGCGATTCTGGATCAAGGCCCGTCGGTCGGCACTCTGCTCTCGAGATTTTGGGAAGATGCGCACCGCACCGGGCACTCCCTGGAACTCCTGCCTTATGTCGAAAGGCTGGCACCTCGCCGGCGCGAGCTGCACAATCCCGAACCCGCGTCAGGCCTGACATCCGCGATTGCGGCATCGCTGATCCCCCGCGAGCGCAGCATTATCGAGCTGATCGGCCACGGCCAATCCAACAAGGAGATCGTACGCGACCTCGGCATTGCGCCTGAGACCGTAAAGTCTCACGTCAAAGACATTTTCTCGAAGCTCGCTGTCGAAAGACGGGCGCAGGCAGTATCCCGTGCACAAAGTCTCGGGTTAGTCAGGACGCATTAGTCTCCGTGGCCAGTTACCACAGCCAGACCAGAAGTGGCCGCCACGCTGGCGCTTAAAGTCGCGGGCCCTGCTTTCTTACTATAAATCCGAGCACACGTCGCAATAGATGCAATCTCTCATCAGTCGCCCGGCCGACCACCGGCGGTATGTCCGACAAGGCCCTGATCCAAGACGATTTTGCTCGGGTTGCCGCCGGGCACAGCTCGCTTGGCAGGAAAAGCGTGCTTTTGCGAATGGGCTCGACCTCGATCGGCCAAAGTCGGCATTAGCTTATCCCGCCAGCTGTGCGGATGCCTTCGCTACTGCAGCTGTGCTTTCTCTGCAACTGGTGATTCCACCGCCATTTGAGACGGCGATGAGAGTTCGTCTGACAGCGCGTCCACAGCTGCTTGCGGGTGATCACCGTGCCCTTCGTCGCCGGTGGTGAGATATTGCACCGAAAACATCGACTGCGAGACCGCCATCCACCACCCATGTCGTCCCCCAATCACATTTCTCGTATCCCCCGTTAGGGGATATGAGGCAGGAGAACCGAAGCAAATATCCTTCGACTTGATCGAGGTTAAAGCCGGGTCCGGCGCCCGCGACAACGTCACGAGCCGCTGGACACCTGAAAAATTTGGGCGGAGCAGTTCCCTGACGCAATGGGAAGAATACTGACCCGAAGCGACAGGAGTTGCTCGCCTGCAGCCATCATCGGCACGCTGGAGGCACGCGCGGCGCTTCCGTTCCAGTGGCGCCGACCGACATCAACGCTTTCAGCCTGATTGGGGGCAGAGTAATCAAGACTCTTGTGCAGGTGCCGACGCCATTCCACGCCAGCAGCGGCGACGGCTTCCTGTTGAAGGTTGGGAACTCGGGGCGTACCATGGCGAAAACCTGCGAACCCTGGCACTCGATCGGGCGCGACCGGTGCTGCTGCAGAATACCGACCGGTTTCAGGCACTGCTGTTCCCGATCAGGCGCTTTAAGGACCCGGCGCCTCACAGAGGGGAGGAAGTCGAAATGATCGGCAAACTTATCGAGCGGACGCCTTCGGCCTATGGCCACCCGCTGCTGATTGGGGGGCTGTTGAAGTCTGGAGTGACCCGGGCTCCGGAGCAGGAGATCGTCTACGCCAACAGAAGGCGAATGACCTACCGAGAGCTCGGCGATCGAGTGGCAAGGCTGGCCTCGGCTCTCGCCGGCCTGGGTGTCGGGCCGGGTGACACGGTCGGTGTAATGGATTGGGACACCACCCGCTACCTGGAATGTTTCTTCGCCGTGCCGATGGTGGGGGCCGTGCTGCACACAATAAACGTGCGGCTGTCCCCGGAGCAAATGCTCTATACGATCAATCACGCTGAAGACGATGTCATCCTGGTCAATAGCGAATTTCTTCCTGGACTGGAACAGATCTGGGAGCGAGTGGACCCCGGGAAAAAACTGGTATTGCTGAACGACAGCGGGCGGGTGCCTGAGACGCCGCTCCCTCTCGAAGGCGAGTACGAGACCTTGCTGGCCCTATCCGACCCGCATTTCGCCTTTCCGGAGCTCGACGAGGACACCCGCGCCACGACCTTCTACACCACCGGCACCACCGGGCTACCCAAAGGCGTCTATTTCAGTCATCGCCAGCTCGTATTGCACACCTTGGCGACGCGTACGGCTCTGGGCGGAACCGGTCACGGCCGCATCAATGAGGGCGATGTCTACATGCCCATCACGCCGATGTTCCATGTTCATGCCTGGGGGATGCCATATGTCGCCACTACGCTCGGGGTGAAGCAGGTCTATCCGGGGCGCTATCACCCCGATGTGCTGGTGGAGCTGATTCATCGCGAGGAAGTCAGCTTCTCGCACTGCGTTCCGACGATCCTGCAGATGGTGCTGGCGAGCGCGAGGACGAAAGGGCTCGCGCTCTCCGGCTGGAAGGTGGTCATCGGCGGCGCTGCGCTGCCGCAAGCGCTCGCTCGGCAAGCGTGGGAGCTGGGCGCCGACATTTTCACCGGCTACGGCATGTCGGAGACCTGCCCGATCCTGACCTTGGCCCATCTCAAACCCCATATGGAGGCGTGGCACATCGATCGGCAGGCGGAGATCCGTTGCAAGACCGGCCGTCCGGTCCCTTTGGTGGAGATCAGGATCGTCGACGAGGAGATGAACGATCTCCCGCACGATGGCGTGTCCCAGGGCGAGGTGGTGGTGCGCGCGCCTTGGCTGACCCAGGGCTACCTGAAAGACCCCATTAATTCCGAAACGCTGTGGGCGGGCGGCTGGCTGCACACCGGCGACATCGCGGTGATCGACGACGAGGGGTATCTCAAGATCACCGACCGCATCAAAGACGTGATCAAGACGGGCGGCGAATGGGTATCGTCACTCGATTTGGAGGATCTGATCCTCAAGCATCCGGGGGTGGTCGAGGCCGCGGTCATTGGCGTGCCCGACCCGAAATGGACCGAGCGGCCGCTGGCGGTGGTCGTCGTCGAGCCCGGGCGGCAGGTCAGCGAAGCTGAGATCAAGACGCACCTCCAGGATTTCGCGGCCAGAGGAGTCATTTCGAAATATGGGGTCCCGGACCGCATCGTCTTTGTCGACGTACTGCCCAAGACCAGCGTCGGTAAGCTCGACAAAAAGGTCCTGCGCCAGAAATACCCTGAATAGCGCCCCACACTCGCGATAGAGCAAAGCAGCTGTTGTCAGGAGTGAGCCAATGACGACGTATAGTGCGCCGCTGCGCGACATGCAGTTTGTAATGAGCGAGTTGGCGGGGCTCGAAAGCCTGGCCACTCTGCCTGGCTACGAGGAGGTAAACTCGGAATTGGCGGGAGCGGTGCTGGAAGAAGCGGCAAAAATCGCCGGCGAGGTGCTAGCGCCGCTCAACAAGCTCGGTGACGAGCGGGGCGCATCCCTGACGAAGGAGGGGGTGGTGGCGGCCGAAGGCTTTGGCACGGCTTATCGCCAGTTTATCGAGAACGGCTGGAACGGATTGGGTGGCGATCCCGAATATGGCGGGCAGGGCCTGCCGGGTCTAGTGGCCGCAGCGGCCGTGGAGATGTGGAACTCGGCCAATATGAGCTTTGCCCTTTGCCCCCTACTCACGGCCGGCGCGATAGAGGCAATCAAGGCGCACGCCTCCGCCGAGCTGAAGAACCGCTATCTCCCGAAACTCGTCAGCGGCGAGTGGTCGGGCACGATGAACCTGACCGAGCCCCAGGCCGGTTCGGATTTATCGGCGGTCCGTAGCAGGGCGGCACCCGAGGGCGATCACTACCGCATTTCCGGCCAAAAGATCTTCATCACCTGGGGTGATCACGATATGACCGAAAATGTCGTGCACCTGGTGCTCGCCCGCCTTCCCGACGCGCCGGAAGGGACGCGTGGCATCTCGCTATTCCTGGTGCCCAAATTTTTGGTTGACGGGGACGGTTCGCTGGCGGGACGCAACGATGTCACGTGCGCGTCGATCGAGCACAAGCTCGGCATCCATGCCAGCCCGACTTGCGTCATGAGCTTTGGCGAGAAGGAAGGCGCCATCGGCTACCTCGTGGGCCGGGAGAATGAGGGTCTGGCGCACATGTTTACGATGATGAACGAAGCGCGCCAAAAGGTCGGGATACAGGGTCTGGGGATAGCCGAAGGCGCCTATCAGGCGGCGCGCGACTATGCCAAGGAGCGGGTCCAGGGACGGCCGGTAGGGCAGCGCAGCGGCGATCGCGTGACGATCATTCATCATCCCGATGTGCGCCGCATGCTGCTGACGATGAAGTCGCAGATCGAGGCGATGCGCGCCTTCGGTTACGTGCTGGCGACCGACATCGATCTCGCGCACAAGCATCCGGATGCGGCGGAACGCCAACGCCACCAGGCGCGCGTTGATCTTCTGACGCCGGTGCTCAAGGGGTGGTGCACTGAGCTGGGTGTGGAAATCGCGTCTATGGGCGTGCAGGTCTTTGGCGGCATGGGATACATCGAGGAAACCGGCGCTGCCCAATACCTGCGCGACGCGCGCATCGCCACGATCTACGAGGGTACCACCGGAATTCAGGCGGCCGATCTGGTCGGGCGCAAGCTGCCTACGGATAATGGCTGGGCGATGTCCGCGCTGCTCGGGGAGATGCGCGCCGTGGAGGGGCAGCTCGGCGGTGCCGATAACGTCGATTTCCCCCCGATCCGCGAGAACCTGGCGGCGGGCATCCAGGCCTTGGAGCAGGCAACCCAAGGGATGCTGCAAACGATCGGCACGGATCCTGACGCGGCATTCGGTGCGTCGGTAAATTACCTGATGCTGACCGGCTACGTTTGTGGCGGCTGGCAGATGGCGCGCGCCGCGCTCGCGGCCAGGGCGCGGCTGACGGCGAGCGCGGACGAGGATTTCTGCCGGGCAAAGATCGCGACCGCAAGGTTCTATGCCGAGCAGATCCTGCCCAAGGCAAATTCCCTGCTGACCGCGGTGAAGAGCGGCGCCTCGACCGCCTTGGCATTGGCGGAGGAGCAGTTTTGAGCGGCTGCTGAGACATTCCTCTGACAAGCCACATCATTTGAGTCGTGCCCCCAGGGCGGTGACGGTGCAGTGGACCGCGACATGTGGTTCTGAACGGTCGCTGCGAGCGACAGGAGGAGTGGATATGAGCCTGGCAGGCAAGACGATCTTCATATCGGGCGGCAGCCGCGGTATCGGGCTTGCCATCGCGTTGCGCGCGGCGCGAGATGGCGCGAATATCGCCCTCGCAGCAAAGACTGCGGAGCCGCATGCGAAGCTCGAAGGCACGATCTACACAGCCGCCGAGCAGATCGACAAGGCCGGCGGCCGAGCGCTTCCTCTGATGGTCGACATCAGGGACGAGGAGCGGGTGGCGTCCGCGAAACGGCAGACAAATTCGGCGGCATCGACATCCTGGTCAACAATGCGAGCGCGATCCGCACGACCGGAACGCTCGACACACCGGCCAGGCGTTACGATCTGATGCACGGGGTCAACGGCCGCGGCACCTTCGTCTGCTCGCAGGCCTGCCTGCCCCATCTGATGCAGGCGGAGAATCCGCACATCCTGACGATCTCGCCTCCGCTGACCCACGATGCGAAATGGTTCGCGCCGCATCCGCCATACAGCATCGCCAAATACACGATGAGCCTCTTCACCCTGGCGCTGGCCGCGGAATTCGCCGAACACGGGATCGCCGTGAACTCGC
>JBARIB010000156.1:0-6587 GCA_049799535.1 Allostellaceae bacterium
AGATGGTGGAAAGCCTGTTGGCGCTGTGGGCGGCTGGTGGCGAGCGGGCGGAAGACCTCGACCAGTTTCGCCAGGACCAGGCGCTGGCGCTGCTGCTCGGGCATGACCTGCCGGCGGCGCAGACCGCACGCGATTTCCTGGGGCAATTCCATGCCGAGGATCTGCCGCTGCTGCAGGAAGGCAAAGCCAACGTGCCGGCCGAGACGGTGCCGCTGTTGGGTCTGGCCAAGGCCAATGCCGAACTGGTCCTCGACCTGCAATGCCGTCGGCCCGTGAAGACCGCCACCCTCGACATCGACGCCACCGTGATCGCCTGCGACAAGCGCGCGGCCAAGCGGGCGTACGACGGCAATCGTGGCTATCAGCCGGTGCTGGCGCTGTGGGCCGAGCAGGACGTCATCGTCGCTGATGAGTTCCGCGACGGCAACGTCCCGGCCGGCTCGGGCAACCGCCGGGTGGTCGAGAAGGCGCTCGCCGCGCTGCCCGGTGGCATCGTCAAGATCTATCTGCGCGGCGACAGCGCGCTGTACGAGCACGAGCTGATGGGCTGGCTCGACGACAAGGCGATCGGCTATGCGATCTCGGCCGATCTGAGCCCGCAGCTCTCCCAATGCATCGCGGCACTGCCCGCGGATCACTGGAAACTCGACCGGGAAGAAACCGACGCCGTCCGCGAGTGGGCCGAGGTCAATTACCTGCCCAGCGACGGCATCTGGAGAAAAGACGCGGTCTCGCCGCGTCGCTATCTTGCCATCCGCGTCCGCCCGCGCCAGGGCGAGCTGCTGCACGACGGCAACCGGGTACGTCACTTTTGCATCGTCACCAACCGATCCGATCCCGACGGCGGCAGTGGTCTCGATCTGATCCGCTGGCACCGAGGCAAGGCCGGAACCATCGAGCATGCCCTTGACGTTGACCCCAATTCCGAGTCCATGTCGCTGAGCGGCTGCTCGATATCATCCGCGGTTCACTGAGCAAGATCTTTCAGGGCGGGTAGGACGAGACCCGATCGGTTAGCACGCGCCGCAGCTTGGCAACCAAGCCGCTGGTCCTCGCGACAAGCAACGAGCGTCTCGTCATCACTACGACGATCAGACGTTCCGCCCGTTCCAGCCGCAACCGGGCCTCGCGCGACCGCTGATCGACCTCGATCCGTGGTGTGGTTCTCAGCATGAGCGTCCCTCTCCCGCTTCGATGAATGACGCGGACGCTGCGAAACGAAGTGTGAGCTACTTCACACAGAGGGAAATTTTTTACGCCGTACCATCATCGGCGAGCTATCTGATACGAAGCTGTTCGAGAAGCATGGCGTCCGCCGTTGACCCGCCCTTCCTCCCGTACCGGCTGCCGTTGCCCATCAGCGATCTCGCTAGAAGCGGCGCATAGCGGGCCAGCGCGAGGAACCCTCGAATATAGGACTCCTACTCACTTACTTCGAGCGATGTTCGCATCAGGACACGAGCGGCTAGTGGCGAAAGTCAGAGCCCTCTATCTGAACCTCGAATTTCACTAAGCGATCAAACAGCGGTGCTTTCCGGTACAGACGGGGGTCAACCAACTCGGTCGGCGACCTTGGCTCGGTGCGCGATTCCAAGAGTCCGAACCAGACCAATGGTCGGAGAATGCGAGCCTCCATCGCGCTGGAACCAAAGTCCCATTGCGACTCCAAAACGCCAATAACCGGAGACGCGCAAAGCCGGGTGAGGGTCTCCCTTGGCAGCCAATCGTGAGCCGATGCCGAAAGCGACCACAGGATGACACCCACTTGAGTGAGAGGCCAAGAATCGAGCGAGTAACGATCGAAATAGGCGAGGTTCAGATGCCAGAAGGCGACATGGAACAGGACAGCCTGCAAGGGTCCATGCTGCTCGGCTGCGAGCATTCGTCTGCCCAACTGCGTCGGTATCAGCTTTCCACGATGCGTCCGGATGAGCTTTGCAGTTTGCGTCAGAATGCGAACGAAGTGCAGGGGCAGGAAGTCAGGTTCGTTTATGACCTTTTGGAACCGCAGCAACTCAGCCTTGTCATAATTAGGCGCTTGAATGATCCCGAACATTTCCTCGACCACGGCGCGGGACAGGTTGCCGGTCGCCGTCAGCTTCAGTCCACCGGTTTCGGCTGCTCGCCGAAGCAGGAACAGCGCATTGACCGTAATCGCAGACCCGGAAATTTTCCCATTGCCGAGGTCGGGTTCGAGGCGGATCGCATGGTTGCTGGACGAGGGTTCGTGACGAAGAGCATTCAGGCTGTCGAATTCGAGCATCGTCCAGGCCGGTTCGACGCCATTCAGCCACCGACGAATCTCGGGATTTTGGAGGAATCCTGGTGCGACCACGACACAGCCTACCTACGGTCTCTCAAATTTCGGCAACTACGGCACGGTAGACAGTTGCCTCGCCGTTGGGCAAGAGCGGAGGTGCGTCTCAGGCAGTCCGCGAATTAACCACCGTCTTGTGCACGTCAATCGTCAGCGCTTCTACGCGCTCGGTGAGAGCCTTCACCGTTTCCGTGAGTTTGGTATTCTGCTGGAGCATCTCGACGAGGAGGGCCGTCTGCTCCGCCGCAAGCGCCGCCCGTTGCTCGCTCGCGCTGTGCAAAGCCTCACGATGTTCCGCATCGGCCAAGGCATGAGCCGCATCGCGGTCGGCTTGGCGGGTCTGCGCCAGCAATATGAGTGGAGCCGCATATGCCGCTTGCAGGCTGAAGGCGAGGTTGAGGAGGATGAACGGATAGATGTCGAACGTTGTAAGCCCAAGGACATTGACGAGAATCCACACGGCAACAATGACGGTCTGGGTGATGAGAAAGCTCGGCGTGCCAAAAAAACGAGCGAACGCTTCAGCCTTCAGGGCAAACCAGTCGTCGCCAAAAACTGACTGTAGGTGCAGATGAGGAGCGTGGAATCGGTAGGCGTGGCGCTCGGCGGCAGTGCTTTTGTTCTGTGTCGTTTCGATGTCGATTGGCATTGCGGCTGGCCCTCAGATCTCGTCCTCTCGAATCATGCGCTCATAGCGGCGGCGCAATAGCTGACCGGCTCTCTCTCGGGTCTTGGCGTAACCGGAATGCGCCATTGTCGTGTCGACGTGGTTCCAAGTCCCATTATCGGCGCGCCGCACAAACCCGATCCGATCGTCTCCGAGAAAAACGACGTAACGGTCCCCGTCGCGACGAAATATCACCTTTTTGCCACCTGAACGATGCCGTCCGTTCTTCTCGGCGATCTCCGTACGATGCTTCGCCAGCGCAGTGCGGCCAGCCTCGGTGATCGCCAGAGCTTCAGCGGGCCATGCCCCGTCAGTAACGCTCGGATGATCGCATTTCACGACATAGCTAGCTCCCCGGAGCTTGTTCAGCTTGCCGTCCTGGCCTCCACTGGCGGTAACGGAGAGCATCAGCAGTGTTCCGCTGTGCTGCTCGATGCGCTCCAGCATCGCGAGGAGTGGCGGAGTGAGCTTCAAATCACGCATAATCGGATGGCCTCAAATAGTCATCTGATAAGGTTCAAATATCTGCTCCCATATACTAAGCAGTCAATACCGATAACTGCGTTTATGTAATGTTTGGGGCATTGTAGACCGAACGGCCCATTTTGTCATCTGATAAAACCAACACGATTTCTGAATTCCATTCGCAATTTATGATCGAGGTTAGCCTTCCCGTCGTTTTCTACTCCTGTTGTCACCTTTTATGGGTCGCGATTCGTCGGCGAATCCATCTCTATGAACGGCCAGGAGCGGATCACTCTCTCGTCGGTCAGCGATAAGCAGTTGATGTGATTGTTTCGCCGATCATGCGCCGGATTCCAGATTGAACCGGACCAGAGCGACGGTACCTTTCCTTCTCCGGATTTGGATTCACTACGGGAACCGACCTCGATGGATGCGGCAAAAATCCTCCACGAACTGACCTACGCCGAGGGGCTGCCGACAAAGGCATTGAAGGCTGCATCTGCTCAACGTGTCGAGATGCTCCCGTTGTTCGTCGACGAGATCGAACCCTACCTCGCGCTAGAACCCGCGGCACGGGCGAAGCCGACACCGCTTTTCTTCATCTTTCACCTGCTCGGCGAGTGGCGAGAGAAGGCGGCTTACCGGCCCTTGGCGCGGCTGCTCAGAGTCCCTGGCCCTGAGATCGATAGGATCTTCGGCGACGGGATTACCACCACGAGCCACCGCGTCATGGCGGCGGTGTTCGACGGCGACCCTGAGCCGCTATACGACATCATCCTGGACCCGAACGCCGAAGAATTCATTCGGGCGGGCATGTGCGAGGCCCTCGCTATGGTCACCGTTCGGGGAGAACTCGACCGGGCAGCGGCAGGCCGGTTCCTCCGCGACGCCTTCGTCGAGATACGGTCACAAGCCGAGTGCTACGTCTGGGTCGGCTGGCAAAGCGCCATTGCGGTCTTGGGCATGAGCGATTTGAAGATTCTCGTGAAGAGAGCGTTCGACCGCGGCTTCATTGACAGCCACATTCTCGGGTTCGACTACTTCGAGAAGGATCCTAGACGGGGAATCGAGCATCCTGGCGAACCCAGACGTCCAGATGATCGCGACTACACGCTTTTCGGTATTACCATAGACGAATTATCCGGGTGGTACTGCTTCACCGAGCAATACAGCGAGGACCAGGAGCGATGGCGGCAAGAGGTCGAGAATGATGGGCGCACCCGACGAGCGCCTTCGGAAAAAGAGGCGACATCATCGCGGATTCGCGGGCGACTTCCCCCGGAATCCGCAGCCGTCAGATCGCGCGGCTGCCGCCCGTCGAGGATCGCGTGGGTGATATCCGACGCTGTCACATAGGGAGGCGTGACATAAGTAGCGCGCTTTAAAAACGGCGGCCGACCGTCGGCGCGGAAGAGGGTCATCACCCCGACGGTCCCGGCGCCCGGCGCGTCATCCCGGAAGACTCGAACATTGCCGACCAGATGACGCGTGGTGATGTTGCCGTGCTGCCGCCGCCGAGCATAGAAGGCACGGATCTTTTCAGTTCCTTCGAAGCGGTTGTTACCGACGGCGTAGAGCGCTTCCGGCAAATAAAACTCGTGCGCCTGCCGACCGCCGTTGTGATCCACGTCGGCCCAGTAATTCGCTATCAGTCGATTGAGCGCATACCACAGCTCTAGATCATCGGTGTCCAGCATTGGCCTTACGATCCTCCCAGAGATGAGCTGACATCTTGTGGATCTTTGCGCGGAGAGTGTCGCTCATTGTCTTCCCCAGCCCTCCTTGCGCTGGTTCGCCCGCGGCGTCAATCTGCGCGGCGTCCCTGCTCAAGGAAAGTCCTGTGGCCATCTTATGATCGACACGGCGCTGGCGGGTGTATTGGGTGGAACGCAAACCCGTAGGGAAAATTCTCGCTCTCGATGCCGGTGCCGGACTTAAAGATCCTGGCTGGGCCCTGGTTCAGCGACGAAATCGCGGTGTTCGGTAGCAAGGACGCAGCGATGCAAGTGGCTGGCGTATGGATTATCGAGCTCGCCGAACTCGATAGTATGACTCACGCCGGCATTGCGAAGGTCAAGGCGTTCGTGTCGCGAAGCACTGACCGCTTTCGCCCGCCCTACGGGACCCAAGTCATCGAGCAACCGCGGCAATCCATTTTCGCCGGCTCGGTCAACCACACCGATTATCTGCAAGACGAGACAGGTGGGCGCCGTTTTTGGCCGGTCCCTTGCACCAGGATCGACATCGACGGGTTGGCAGCGGCGCGCGACCAAATATGGGCCGAGGCGCTGGTCTGCTACCGCGGTAGCGGATGCTGGTGGCTCGATAACGCCGAGCTAAATCGCCAGGCGGAGGAGGTCCAGGGCCGACGGTATCAGGTCGATGCCTGGGAAGCCGCCGTCTCCGTTTGCCAACTCCTTCATCCTGAAGGACGGCCACTGCAACAACCGCGGTCGATTGCCGGCTCGTGACCCATCTATCGGCTCCGACGCGGCATCGGTGCAAACAGGGGTGACTGCGATACACAATTTGGCCGCACGCCGCCCTGATGGAACCAGGATCACCGTCGCGCTCTGACTACCGTTCTGGATTCGCGCGAGCGGCTTCTTGGTTCCCGATGCGGGAACCGATTTTCGCGCCTTTATCCCGAGATAGCCTCGTCATGCAGCTCTCGGCGAAACTGGGTTTCGCCTGTCGCTAGAACTCGAATATGCCCCGGGCTTTTCGGGATACAGCCCCGGGGTGCACTGTTGAGACATGAGCGGCCCGAGACATAGGTGACAGATCGTACCGGACACATGGGTAACACGATTCCCCTTTCGGGGGAGGTGTGGATGCCGTGGAAGGAGTGTTCGGTAGTGGATGAACGCCTGCGGTTTGTCGCTCAGTTGCTGGACGGCGAAGCGATGAACGAGGTCTGTCGCGCGTTCGGCATTTCGCGCAAGACCGGCTACAAGATCTTCGAGCGCTATAAGGAGCACGGTCTCGAGGCCCTGACCGACCGTTCGCGCCGGCCGGTTCGCTACGCCAACCAGTTGCCGCGGCAGATCGAGAGCCTGATCGTCGCGGCCAAGCGTGACAAGCCTCATTGGGGGGCCCGCAAGATCCGCGAGCTCCTGGTCCGCCGACTGGACGGCG
>JBARIB010000157.1:0-2307 GCA_049799535.1 Allostellaceae bacterium
CGAGACTCGCCGCTTTGGCATCTTGGCCGGACGCGCCAGCCGAACGTCGCTCGGCCTCGTCGCTGGCGTTGAACGCCGCGACCGAGCGTTCGGTCAAATCCCGGCCTGCGATGAGGCGTCCCATCAGCGTCAGCCCCAAGCCCGCGCCCCGCAGAAAATTCACCAACGCTGGCCGATCGCCGCGCGCTTCGGCAAGAACGATCCCGGCTTGGGTTGCCTCAGCAGCTTTGGATAGGTCGCCCCTAACCCCGTGGGCGACCGCAAGCCAATAGAGGACGGTTAAATGTTGCGGTGGGTTGTTAAGCCGCTCGCAAAGTTCGTGTGCTCGCGCGAAGGTCGCACGAGCTTGGTCGGAAATCGGCCCCGAAGTGGCGATCACACAGGGTCCCAGCGCGCACTGCAGATCGAGCTCCATCCTATCCTGGTCGGCGGCGTTGCCGAACCGGGCCGTGGCCTCGATGCCGCGCCGGAGATATGCGATCGCCTCGAGATTGGCGGAGCGCGCAGAAGAACTCCGACCAGCCTTGAGCCAGTACGAGACGGATTTTTCAACGAGCCCGGCTTCGGCGTAATGCTGCGCGAAAAGTTCGGGCTGGCTGTCCATCATTTCCGGGGAATGGGCTTCGAGCGCTTCGGCGATCTGCGCGTGCAACTGCTGCCGAGTGCCGCGCAGCAGGCTGCCATGGGCCGCGTCCTGCACCAGCGCGTGCTTGAAGCTATAAACCGCGTCGGGCGGTGTACCGCGCTGGAAGACCAGCTCGGAAGCGACGAGGCGGGCGAGAGCCGCGTGCAGTTCGTCCTCGGGAAGACGCGAGACGGCGCGCAGCAGCGTGTAGGAGAACTCGCGTCCGATCGCGGCGCCGGTCTGCGCCACCAGCCGCACTGATGCCAGGCGGTCGAGCCGCGCCCTCAGCGAGTCGTGCAAGGTGGTTGGGATTGCGAATGGCGCCAGCACCCCATCGAGCACGTAGCGATCCCCTTCCTCGCGCAGCAGACCGCTCTCCAGCACGCTCTTGGTCAACTCCTCGATAAAAAGCGGCACGCCGTCGGCGCGATCGGCGATCTGGTCGACGACCTCATCAGGCAATGCCTTGCCGCCAGCGATCTGCTTGATCAAAACGGTCCGGTCCTGGCGATCCAACCGATTGAGCACCAGCATGCTGACCTGCGGGTGGCCCGCCCAGGGCGGCTGGAACTCGGGTCGGAATGTCACGATCAGCAGCACCGGCAAGGCACGGACGCGCTCGACGATGAGGTCGAGCAGCTCGCGAGAGGTCGGGTCGCTCCAATGCGCGTCCTCGAAGACCATGATCACCGGCTGCCGACGCGCCAGACCATCGAGCCGCCGGATCAGCGCCTCCAGTGTCCGCTCCTTCCTGTGCTGGGGAGTAAGGTTCGGCAGTGGATGGCGCTCCGAGGACGGCAATGACATGAGATCGGCGAGGAATGCCACATCCTCCTCCGGCGGGGCGGCGAGGGCCAGCACGGCCTCGAGCTTTTCGAGCCTGGCCGCTGGCGGGTCATCGCCGGCGAACCCGGCTGCACGGCCGAGCTGGTCGATAAACGGAAAAAGGGCGCTGTCCTGGTGATAAGGTGAGCAGAAATACCGCAGGCGGAGATGGGATTCGGCCTGCAGGCGCTCCTCCAAAGCCGCGGCGATGCGCGACTTCCCGAGGCCGGGCTCGCCGGACACCATTACGATCTGGCCCTCGCCCGATTTGGTACGCGCCCAGCACCCCAGCAGCAGCTCGATTTCCCCGTCGCGGCCAACCAGCGGGCTCAGCGTCGATCCGCGCAACGCCTCGAACCGACTCGCCACGATACTTGAGCGCAGGACCTGCCAGACCCGCACCGGCGCGGCGATGCCCTTGACCTCGACGGCGCCAAGATCGCGGTAGTCGAAGAGATCGCCGACCAGGCGGCGGGTGCCGGCGGCGATGACCACCGCGTCCGGTTCGGCCAGCGCTTGCAGCCGGGCAGCGAGATTCGGTGTCTCACCGACAACATCGTGCTCTACTGTCTCGCTTCCGACCACCACCAGCCCGGTGGCGATGCCGATGTGCGCGTGAAGCTTTTCTGCGAGGTTCAGACCGGATACGCGCTCAACCAGCGCCAACGCGCATCGTGTGGCGCGCTCGGCGTCGTCCTCATGGGCCTGCGGGTACCCGAAATAGATCAGGATGCCGTCGCCCATATACCGCGCAACAAACCCGCCGAAGCCCTCGACCACCTCGCCGGCCGAGCGATGATAGGTGCCGAGCATCTCGCGCAGATCCTCGGGGTCGAGCCGCGCTGAGAGTTCCGTCG
>JBARIB010000158.1:0-2634 GCA_049799535.1 Allostellaceae bacterium
TGCAGCGCGAAGGGGTATTCAGAGAGATGAAGCTGCGCCGCAATTACGAGAAGCCCTCAGAGCGGCGGGCACGGGAAAAGGCGGAAGCGGTGCGCCGCTACCGGAAGTTGTTGCGTAAGCGGCTGGAACGCGAGGGCTACTGAGCCGCGGTCGCACTCGCCGTAAAGCCGGCTGGCGGCGGCAGGCTCGGTGAGACGATCGCCAAGGCTTTAAACAAATCGCCCATCTGGGCGGGCTCCAGCAAGCGCCGCAGTCCGCTCTCGAGTGCTTGGCGCTGGGCAGGCGACGCGGTGGCGCTCAGCGCGGCAAGACGCAAGCCGGCTCCGAGCGCAGCGAGAAAACGGCCCTGGGTTACCGGACCGTAAACCTCGGCGCCGCTGATGCGCGCCGCTTCTGCAAATGCAGCAAAATCCACATGAGCGCTGAGATCGGTTGCGCCCGGAGCTGCTAAGGGAGAGAGCGGACGGTGCCTGGAGAGGCCGCGGAGCGTCGTTCCGGGGGCGCTTGGGAAATGGCCGTAATCAATGAACAGTGCTGCTCCAGGCTGATGCGCCAATCGGGTGCCGAGCGCACCCGCTAAGGCCAGCGCGGCCGGGCAGATCTCGACGACGGTGCCCGGCGGTTCGTCGCGAAGGCCTGCCGGCACCAACAAGGCGGCGGCGAGGTTGGGTGGTCCGGCCACAAAAGCAAATTCCCCCGCCGGATCGAGGCCCACCAGTCGCTCCGACCATTGCTCGGCGCTGCGAACGAATTGCCGGACCGGCAAGGCATCGAGGAACTCGTTGGCAATCAAAAGCATCGCGCCGTCAGGCAAATCTTCGGTCCGCGTCAGCCAGACCGGTTGCATGTTCCCCAATCGCCTTTCCTGCTCGGCGCGAAGAAGCGGGCTCGTCTCGACCAGGTGAATGCGCAAGGCGCGGCGAAACTCGGGCACGCTGCTGGCCGCGCGCAGCACGTCGGTCATCAGTACGCCGCGGCCGGGGCCTAGTTCGGCCAAGATGATCGGCTCTGGCTGTCCCATGCCCTGCCACAGATCGGCGCACCACAGCCCAATCAATTCGCCGAAGATCTGGCTGATCTCGGGCCCGGTCGTGAAATCCCCCTTGCTACCGATCGGATCGCGCGTCGCATAATAACCTGCTTCTGGGTCGTGCAGCGCCATTGCCGTATACGCGGCGATCGTCAACGGGCCTTCAGCGCGGATTCGTCTCGCGATTTTGTCGGCGATACCCGCGGTCACGAGCGGGCCGGGACTGGCGCCCGCAATGCCCAGAGAATAATCAGGATGCCGGCGATCAGTACGGGGATTGACAGCAACTGGCCCATTGTCGTTCCGAAAATCAAGAAGCCCAGTTGCGGGTCAGGCTCCCTGAAGAGCTCGCCCGACATGCGGGCAGCGGCGTAACCGACCAGGAACAGTCCGGTGACAACGCCGGGACGTTGTCTGGCGTGCAGGCGTTCGGCTGCGAATAGCAGGAAGAACAGCAGTAAGCCCTCGCAGAAAGCTTCATAGAGCTGGCTCGGGTGCCGCGACACTGGCCCACCGTTTGGAAAAATCATGGCCCAGAGGACGTTGCTCGGCCGTCCATACAGTTCGCCATTGATGAAATTGGCAATGCGGCCAAAGAACAAGCCGATCGGGATCGCCTCGGTGATAATGTCCGAAAAGGCGAAAAGCGGGATTTGGCGAGCACGGGTGAACAAAATGATTGCGATAGTCACGCCGAGCGCGCCGCCGTGAAACGACATCCCGCCGTGCCATACGTAAAGCGTCTCGAGTGGGTGATAAATATAGTACCCCGGTTTGTAGAAAAGAACGTATCCGATGCGGCCGCCGAGTACGACACCGAGCGTCGCCCAAACCAAGAAATCATCGACGTCTTGCCGCCCAACCAAGTACGGGGGTCGACCGGCCAGGGCGAGGCAATAGCGCCAGCCGATAAGCAGCCCGACGATATAAGCCAGCGCATACCAGCGGATCGCAAAGGGCCCGAGCGAGATAGCGATCGGATTTATCGCGGGAAACGGGATCGCAAAGAGGGGCATGACTGTCGGGCAAGGTTAAGCGATTTCGAGCGGATTGACCGCTCGCCCGCGGTCTTATAGGCGGCTGTCGCCCAAAAGTCTGCGGTCACTGTTGCGACCCTTTATCAGACGCCGGATAGGCGAGATATCGCGAGATTTTCCAGCTTCCACCGGCCTGCCGGCGGAAGATATCGACCGCATGCTCCTGGATGGTTTCTTTTGCCGCATCGGCCTTCTCTACTTCTAAGGTCCAGGCGAGCCTGACGACAGCGGTTTCGCCGTACACTAGAATCTCATTTATTCTCATCGAATATCGATAGGTCGCCTGGCCGTCTTCTAGCGAGCTCCGCAAGAGCTCGCATAGCGAAGAATAATCACGCTCGGGTTCGCCTTGATAATTGGCGACGAGGTCCGGCGCGAAGAGATCGCATACGCGTTGTTCATCGCGGTTGTTGAATGCGGACTGCCATTCCTCGAGCACCGCCCGGATCGCGTCTTCAGCCGTTTGTATGGGTTGGGCCGCACTCGGGGTCGCGGGTGCCGCGAGCGCCGCAGCCGCGGTCGAAAGCGCAGCGGCTAGTTGCCGGAAGCGGCCGCGACGTCCTGCGT
>JBARIB010000159.1:0-1569 GCA_049799535.1 Allostellaceae bacterium
GCTCCATTCGCCGCGCGTCCATCCCGCGGTTTTGGGGTTCTTGCGAGCGGGCGCGGTTGCGATTGATGTCGGCGCCAATCTCGGCGAATGGACACTCCCGCTCAGCCACGCCGTGGGCGCCACGGGCCGGGTCCTCGCCTTCGAGCCGGCGCCTCGCAGCGCCGCCGCTCTAGAAGCGACGCTCGCAGCCAATGCGCTGCGCCAGACCGAGGTCTTCCGTTGCGCGATCGGCGACCACGACGGCACGGCGGAATTCGCAGTACCGGTTGTGACCTCGGCGCGCATCGACACCGGGACCGCGCACCTCGGCCCGGCTTCTTCCGGTTACGAGGCGCTGCGCGTCCCCTTGCGCAGTCTCGATTCGCTCGCCGCCGAAGTTGGCCTCGAGCGCCTCGAACTGATCAAGATCGATGTCGAAGGGAATGAGCGCCAAGTGCTTG
The DNA here is from genome assembly GCA_049799535.1 of Allostellaceae bacterium. Classification (GTDB taxonomy): domain Bacteria; phylum Pseudomonadota; class Alphaproteobacteria; order ATCC43930; family CGMCC-115725; genus AP-15. Next base: position 441 of record JBARIB010000159.1, read on the forward strand.
ACGGCGCCGCCTCCATCCTCAAACGGTGGCGCCCTGTGCTGGTGATCGAGACCGGACACGAGGCCAAGGGAAGCCGGCCGGCGATACGCGAACGCCTGCAGGGATTAGGCTATCGCATCCTGGGTATTTTGCTCGATCACGGGATGGCGGCGGCAGATTGGCCGGCCTATGTCGCCCTCGAACCGCCGTTTCGCGCAGGCGATGCGCACAACTTATTGCTGGTGCCCGACTGAGTGAGCCGTTCGAGGAAGGCCTGGGCCGCAGCCGGAGCGCGGACCTTCGCGCCGTTGATGAAGTAGACAAAGCAATCGCGCCGTTCTGCCTGTCCTCGGAAGCGGTCCGCCCAACCATCGAGCGCATCGGCCGAATAACCGGTGGGCTCCTCCTCCGCGCAGCGCCGCAGCCGAGCGTAAATGAAATCGCCCGGACTGTCCTCGGGAGCCGAGAAAAGGCCGTCATCGACCAGAGCAACCACGACCCGATGGCGGCGCAGCAGCTCGCCGAACGAAACGGTCGCAAAGCTCTTGTGACGAACCTCGACGACATGCCGAATCTCGCGCCCCTCGAGGTTGTGCGGCAACAGCTCGAGGAACGAGGCGAAGCCGGTTTCGTCGAAAGCCGTTCGCGGTGCGAACTGCCAAAGGATCGGCCCGAGCTTGTCGCGCAATTCGCGCACGCCGCTCGCAAAGAAGCGCTCGATCGAGGAACCAGCCGTGGCGAGATCCGATCGGTGCGTCGCGAACCGCGGCCCCTTGACCGAGAACACGAAATCTTCCGGCGTTTCGTCGTACCAGCGGCGAAAGCTCGCCGGCTTTTGCGCACCGTAGAATGTGCCGTTGATCTCGATGGCGGTGACTTGGCGGCTCGCATGCGCGAGCTCGCGAGCTTGCGGCAGGCCAGGCGGATAGAAAACGCCTCGCCACGGCGGGTAGACCCATCCTCCGATGCCGACCCGGATCTTGTTGGCAGAAGGCATTACAATGGGCGAATCGAGCAAAGTAAACGTCGGCGCTAGATCGGTGGGATCCCCGCCATCCTCACCCGGCGAACGGGGCGCGGCAATTCTGGAGGCATCTCCCAGTGCTCAGCGAATGGCTCAATAAACGCCCTTAAGTGGGCTGGTTTCTCT
>JBARIB010000160.1:0-10282 GCA_049799535.1 Allostellaceae bacterium
GCGCCGGGATCGGCCCAGTCGATTCGCCGCCGTTGGCGTTGCGCTGGTCCATCGTGATGCAGCGGAAATCGTTCTTGAACTCTTCCATCGCGTTGATCACGGCGGTCGGCCAGTTGCTGACCCGCGAGTTCAAGCCGCCGCCGGGGGTGACCAGCAATGGAAAGCCGGTCCCGGCCTCCTCGTAGCGGATGCGAACGTCGCCCTTCTGGCAAAACGGCATGGCAGTTTCTCCTTCCACAATGTGTTGTCCCGCGCCCCTATGTGTCTCGATTCGAGAGTTCAGCCCAATTTTCGTCTCTGCTCAACCCCGTTGCGCCGGCTTCCTGCTATCTTGGCGGCCGATCTCGCGGGCTGGGTGCAATTTGCGCGGTAAGGCGCATAACAGGGAGAGCGAAAATCATGGCGCACGATCCACGGCTGATCAAACACGAGGACGCAATCGAGGATTTGAAACCGGCCATCCCCGACTGGATCAAAAACCTGAAGCGGCCGGTGACGCCGTGCGTCGCTCCCGCATTTGGGCCGCTCGGAGGCATCCGCGTGGTCGGCACCGGCCAGCTGATCGCGCAGCCTTATATCGGCACGAAGCTGGCCGAATTCGGCGCGGAGGTGATTCATGTCGAACGTCCGGGCGGCGACGTGTTCCGCTTTACCGCGCCGCAATTGACCCGCGGCCCGCGGCCCCATGGCTGCGACGAGGCCGAGGTCACCAAGAACAAGCTGTCTATGGGCCTCGATCTCAAGCACGCTCGCGGAATCGAGCTATTGATGGCCCTGTGGAAGATTTCGGACGTGTGGATGGAGTCGTCCGCACCAGGCACCCTCGAACGCAACGGGATCACCAACGAGCTGGCGCTGGCGGTCAACCCGAGCCTCGTCATCGTGCGGGTCAGCACCTACGGGCAATACGGCAAGGAGGACTATCTCGGCCGCCCGGGCTACGACGCAATCGCGCAGGCCTATGGCGGCATGATGAACCTCACCGGCGATCCGGCCGGGCCACCGCAACGGGCCAAGACCTATACTGGCGATTACGTGACGGCGCTGACCGGATGGGCCGCGACGATGATGGCACTGTGGGAGGTGAAAAAGAGCGGGCGCGGCCAGGTGATCGACCTCGCGCAATACGAAGCGGTGGCGCAGACCAATGGCAACACCCTGCCGCTCTACACCGGCGAAGGTGCGGTCTATGGACATACCGGGAACCGTCCACCGGGGTTCCAGCCCTATGACACGTTCAAATGCAGCGACGGGTGGGTTTATATCGGCGCGCTGGGCGGGGCGATTTATGACCGGGTCCCCCGGTTCCTTGGATTGGACCCGGTCGAATACAGCTATGACGCCTGCTCGAAAGACGCAGCGGCGGTCAATTCCGAAAAGGGCCGCGAGCTCGACCGGCGGCTGCGCGACTATTGCGCGGCGCACACGGCGCTCGAGGTCGAAACCGAATTGAATGCGGCGAAGATCGGCTGCGCGCGGGTGTTCAACACGCGCGACCAATACGAGGACGCCCATTACGCGGCGCGCGAGATGACGGTGCCGGTGCTGGACCGGCAGTCGGGGGTGCCTATCCGCGTCTATGGCGTCGTCCCGAAAATGTCGCTGACCCCCGGGCGGATCTGGCGCGGCGCGCCGTCGATCGGCGACGACACAACCGACATTCTCGCGCGCATGCTAGGCCTGTCCGAGGGTGCCATAGACAAATTATACGCCGACGGGGTCGTGCACCGCACCGAGCCCTTCACCGAACCGCAGGTTGCGGCCGTCAACCCCTAGGCGTTCTCGAATGGCCACTCAGGTGAAGGGCGGATCAGCTCCATCTTCATGCCCACGGTCTCCTACACGCCGAAATCGGACGGTCTGGTCCCAACGGCGTGATGGCGGCTGTCGACCGCCTTAGAAAAAATGGCGTCCGGGATCGATGACCATCGTCTTGTCGGTCATTGTCTCGGGGCGGCAGATGGTAACCACCATGTCGGCGTACCCGTCTCTGTGGGCGTCCTTTTCACCGGCGACGTGGCCGCGTGCCCTCCTCGTGTTGTTGGAAGGCTCGGGCGGTGCCGTTGATGTCAGCGGACGGGGTCCAGTACGACCACCGGTATCTCGCGCTCGGTCTTGCGCTGGTAATCGGCGTAGGGCGGCCAGAACTCGAGCGCCTTTTGCCACAGCTGCGCGCGCTCCTCGCCCGCGGCGGTCCTGGCCTGCGCCTTCATCTTCGCTGTCCCGACCTGCACTTCGACCTCCGGGTTGGCGAGGATGTTGCGGTACCAGCCGGGATGCTGCGGCGCGCCGCCTTTCGAGGCGACCACGAAATAGCCGTCACCGGCTTTCCCATAGAACAGCGGGAAGATAAACCTTTCGCCGGACTTCCGGCCGGTCGTCGTCAGCAATAGCGACGGTACCATCAGCTCGGGCCGGCCCGGCTGGGCCATTTTGTACATATGCCCGTCGCTGCCGCCGCTCGAAAGATAACGGGTCGCATGCTCCACCATCCAATCGGGAAGGTTCGGCGCGAGTTTGGCATCAGTCATCGTTCAAACTCCCTCAGTAATGGGTGACCCACGGGCTGTTCAGCGCCTCCTCGATGCGACGGTGCCGAGCCTTGATGACATCGGCGGGAACGGCGCTGACAAAAGCATAAAACGTCTTTGTGCGGATCGCGTCGACAACGCGTTCGCCCACCCTCTTCGGATCGAGACCGCTGGTGGCGAGGCGTTCAGCCAGTACCGCTTCCTCATTGGCGCGGATCTGGGGCCCACCCATGTGGTCCGGGCGGTTGCGCGCGCCACGAGGGATGTTCGTGTTGACCGGACCTGGGCACAATACCGAGACCCCGACATTGGTGCCTTCCATCTCGTGCTCCAATGCTTCGGACAGTGAAAGGACGGCGTATTTGCTCATCGAATACGGCCCCTGGTTGGTGCCGCGCCGATTTTGGAAGCCGGCAACCGAGGCGGTATTGACGATATGCCCTTCTTCCCCGTGCTTTAGGATGGCGGGGACGAAGTGGCGAATACCGTGGATCACACCCCAAATGTTTACACCAATCACGAATTCCCAGTCTGCGCGCGGCACGTTGACCAGTCTGGTGCCGTGCATTGGCACGCCGGCATTGTTGCAGGCGATATGCAATTTGCCGAAACTACGTTCGGCTTCCGCCAGAGCATCGAGCACGGATTGCTCTTGCGTGACATCGATCCTCACCGGCATGACCCGCTTGTTGGTGCCGGAGAGGCCATGAGCCGCCTGCTCGACCGCTTCTTTTTGGATATCGGCCATGACCACATTGGCGCCAGCCTCGGCGAGCGCGGTCGCAATGCCGAGGCCAATGCCGGAAGCGGCGCCGGTGACGATGGCGGTTTTGCCAGAGATGTCCATCATTGGCGGGGGCCCTTCGGATCGTCAATAAAAGTAGCGCCGGAGTCGATAACGACCGCCTGGCTGCTGATCGTTTCAGTGCCGCACATCGCCCCTAAACTCCATGAGTTCTCTCCTATGTACGGGTGCTCCCCGTGTCCGACGGACAGTTTGTAACGTCGCCAGGAAGCAGGCAAGCCATTGACCGGTTGGTCAGAGTTTGCCTCTTCTAAACAGCAAACGAAACCTGAACGGAGATCAATGGAATGCTGACACGCCTGGGACTCGGTCTCCTGCTCGGCACGGGGATTTGGAGCGTCGCGTGGGCGCAGGTCTCGGCTAAATTCGACGGCCAGTATGTGGGAGAACTTACCCTGACGAAAGTAACCAGTGGTGACTGCACCGAGCCTCCTCTGGGAGCGCTTTACCCTCTGACGATATCAAGAGGGCAAGTTCGGTTCGCATATCGCCCTCGATTCGATACCACATTGAGCGGGACCGTCGGTGAAAATGGGGTTTTCAAAGCCTCTGCCCGCGTAAGAAAGGGATTTGTACACATGACCGGGCGCATCCAAGGAAATAATGTTACCGCTTCTATCGAATCTCCCAGCTGCAATTACAAATTTCAGACAAAGAACTAGGTCTGATATCGATGGCGTGCGAGTGACGACGACTAAGCGAATTGCTCAACCCATCCTACGGCTGCAGAAATTATTTCCCGAGCCGGTAAAACCGCGACGCAGTGCCGGCGAAGAGATCGGACTTATCCGATGCCGAGGCGCCGCTGGCGAGCCGCTTGAACGCGTTCCACAAGACGGGATAGCTGCACGCGCCCTTGTCGACCGGGAAGTTGCTCTCGAACATGCAGCGCTCGGCGCCGAAACTCTCGATACAGGTCTCGACATAGGGCCGCCACGCATTGGCCATCTCGCCCGATGACGGCGGCAGCGGCGCCAAGTGAAAATCGAAGGCATTGACGATCATCGCCAGCCCGCCGAGCTTCACATACACGTTCCGGCAGCTGGACAGCGCCTTGATGTCGGCGCGCCAGCCGGGAAACACCTCGTCGCGCTTATAGGGCCCAACCCCCAATGGGCCGCCGAAATGGTTGAGCACGATCTTCACGTCCTGGCATTCGCGCGCCACCTCGGTCAGCATCTTGATCTGCGGGTGATAGATCCACGCTTCAAAGGTCAGATTGTGCGACGGCAGCCGCTTGAGGCCGCGGCGGAAGTTCGGATCGTCCATCAGCCCCGGCGGCGGGACATAGGACGAGGCGCCGATGATCGCCGGATCGTACGCCGCGATCTGGCGGATGCCGCGAAAGCGGCCGCCAGCCGCGGCGATCTGCCCTCCAAGCACTGCGTCGACAGTCGGCAGCCGCAAATCGGCGAAGCTGACGATGCCAGCGCAGATTTTAGTCTTGGTTCCGCGCCGATCGGCCTCCTCGGCAATCGCCCGGACGAACTCGCTCTCGCCGATCGCCCGCATTTCCTCAGGGCCGCTGGTGCGATAGCCGGATCCGCATTGGATGAAGACGGTCGCGATAATGTTGTGCCCGGAATTGACGTCGGCCAGGAGTTCGTCGAGCAGATAGCGGCTGCCGGGGTGGTCCCAGAGATGATGATGCGGGTCGACGATCGGCAGATCGGGCTCGAGGATCGCCTCGGTCAGCTTGCCGAGCCATTCGGGGCTGGGCAACGGGCGGGGATAGGCGCGGGCTTCGACGGGCATTTGGCATTCTCCGGGAAGGCAGGCTGACGATAGCGCCGACTGCGGGCCGCGCCATATGGTAAAATCTAGCCCCAAATCGATCGGAGGGAAGAGAAATGAACGATGCTGGCAGCATGTCACGGCATATGCTGGACGTCAGGGAATTGACCGCGGAGGCGTTTGCACCCTACGGCCAAGTCATCGCGCCGCTGCGAACGGGCGGCCAGGGCGCCGAGACCGGCTACGATCCTGAGACCTCGGCTAGCGAGGCAAAGCTCGTCCTGGGCAATGGCGAGCCGCGGCTGTGGATCATGCATCTACCGCATGTCGGGCTCGGCTTCAGCCGGATCGCGCGCCACCAGCGGGTTACCCAGTGCCTGGGCTCGCTCGGCGGCAAGGAATGGCTGATCGGCGTGGCGGCGCCGGGCGACCTCGGCGATGACGCCCGGCCGCGCGTCGAGGACATCGCCGCCTTCCGGGTGCCGGGTGACCGGCTGATCAAATTGCACGTCGCGACTTGGCACGCCGGGCCGCACTTCGTCCACGACGAATGCCTGTTCTTCAACCTCGAGAACCTAGACACCAACCGGCATGATTTTCACGCCGTGCCGCTTTCCGTCGAGTGCCGGTACCGGCTCTGAGCCGTGTGGTGCGCGCTCTCCTGCGGATGCCCGAGTTGAGCCGGTTCGGCGGTCAGGATCGTCTGTGCTGTCTCCCATCCGCTGGCCAGCGCCGCCTCGACCGTGCCCATGTCCGGGCCGGCATAAAGCGCCTCGCCAGAAAAGAACACGCCGCCGCCATCCGGTTGTTTCAGTGCCGACTGCGCATCACGTGTTTTGGGTGTGGCGTAGGAATAGGCACCGCGCGCGAATGGGTCCTTCGCCCAATTGATGACTTGTGACGCTGCAAGATCCCTCGTCACGCGGTGCACGGGTAGATTGAAAATCTCGGCGAGAGAGGTGAGCCCCATCTCGATAAGCTCAGCCGCTGTCAGTTGCGCCACCGTGTCGGCCTTGGGTCCCGCGAACCAGCCCGTCAGCACCGGGTGTTCGGCCGGGTGCTGGGTCCACCAGGTCGGGACCTTTGCGTTGGAAAAGAGGAACGACAGGTCGGCGAGATCTCTCCCGCCGTGTTCGGCCCACCATTTCGTTTTGAATCGCAGCAGAATTTTTATGACATTGCCGAATCCGATCTCGGCACCGGCTGCCGCTTTCTCGCGCGCGGCCGGAGGGAGCGCGATTTCGGCCAGGAGCGGGAGCGGCACGGTAAGGATCGCGGCATCGCCTTCGTGAATGGCGCTGCCGCGACAACGTGCGGCAATCCTTCCGCAGCTTTCGTCAATCGCCATTACCGCAGCGCCGAGATGCATGGAGGCGCCGAGCCTGTAGCAGTCTGACACGAGATAGGCGATGAGCGCCCCATAGCCCCCTGCGATCCGTCCCTGCTGACCAAGTTCCCGGCCCATCCACTCGTCGCGAAGCGCGAAGGTGCTGGCGCGGCGCGGGTCGGCAGCGTCGTAGCCCTCGACCATCCTCGTGACGGTCTGCCGCAGCTCACTGTATCGCTGACCGGCAAAATGGGTCTCCAGGAACTCGGCAACAGGGACGTCGATTTTCAGGTCGCGCAGGGCTTGGTGAAGCTGACCCGCATAAGGAGTCGGAGCCTCGTCCGACGAGAACACGCCTTTTCGGGTGCTCCAATGCGTACCCGCCATCGGCGATAACGAGAGTCGCGCCTCGCGCATCAACGCCCGTGTCAGGGGCGCCGCGCCATGCACAAACTCGGCGCCGCCCTCCGCGGGGTATCCGAACTCTTCGGCAGGCAACGGGTAAATGCGGCCGCCGCATCGGTCTCGGGCCTCGAGGATCGTCACCCTTTTGCCCGCGCGTGCGAGCTCGCGGGCGCTCATCAGGCCCGCGGCGCCCGCGCCGACGATCAGGAAATCGGTTTGATGCATTGGACCATCTTAATTTCTATCATGCAGTGGCAATCCGCCGCAAACCGTCCGTGACGCGCGAAGTAAGGATGTGTGGGGGCGGAGGGCTTGTACTCGCTAGCCCGAGGCGCAGCGCCTTCCGGCCGCGCCGGCGGGCATACAACCTGGAACTGGAACTTAGTCTATGCAATTCGCGTTTAGATCAGTGGTTCTAGATGAATGTCGCTGCGAGATACTGTGCACTCCCCTGAGCCCGAACCGCAGGCAACACCGCTTTTCTCACGGTTTTCGCGCTGGGTAGAACAGCAAGTCGGCCGTTCATCAACATTCGTGCTGGCATTCGCGGTTGTATTGGTATGGGCCGTTTCCGGCCCGCTCTTCGGTTGGTCCGACACCTGGCAGCTGGTCATTAATACCGGGACGACGATCGTCACATTTCTCATGGTATTCGTAATCCAGAACACCCAAAGCCGTGACACGCAAGCGATGCAGCTGAAACTCGATGAGTTGATTCGCGCTAACGAGATGGCGCACAATTCGCTGATAGAATTGGAAGAAAAACCCGAAACGGATGTAGAAAAAACAAAGGCGGCTTTTGCAGCGCTCGCGGCCATTGAGACACCCAAAGATGAAACCACGCGGGAACCGCCAGAGCGCGGTGACGCGGCTGAGGAAGTCGTCTCTCAATGAAATTGTTAAAGAGTTCGGCTGCAGCTCGCGGTCTGCACCCTGATTTAAGAAGCGGCGCCGAGCAAAAGCCCGACGCCGGAGCCGTCGCATCGGGGTAGTGGCTCGCGGGAAATCCCAGATAAATCTAAGGCGAAGGTGGCGCTGACGGCGATCAAGGGCGACCGGACGATCGCCGAGCTGGCGAGTGAGTTTGGGGTTCATCCCAATCAGATCTACAATTGGCTCTCCTTCTAATCGCTTTCGACGCGCATCCCATCCTCGATTTGCTTGAATGGCCCATCACCAATGAAATGGGACGGGGTGATGCCGTTTCAGATAAATCAGCAAGTCGCGGCAGGAGATCAGGTCGAGCCGCGAGAAAGGCGGGTCGCGGATGACGCTGTGGGTCGAGAAGATCCACATTTCCCGCGGCTTTTTCACGACCCGATAGATGCCGCTTTCATGTACAAAGAAGCGCCGCAGCCGTTCGGGCGAGACTTCCTTGACGACGTTCGCCGGATTAAGCGCTGCGCGGGCGATCCCCATCGCCGTCTCGTCGATATCGGTGGCGAAGATCTGGACCTTGGGCGGCGCTACCAGCCTTTCGCACTGTTCGCGCAGCAGGATCGCAATCGAATAGGCCTCCTCGCCGGTCGAGCATCCGGCGATCCAGACGCGCATCTCGTCATCGGCGCCCCTACCGTCGAACAATTTCGGGATGACGGATGTCTCCTAATGCCGTACTCGCATTCGCCCAAACCACCTCGTTGGTTTCGTGCACCGGGTGCCACACGCAGATGTACCGCTCAAGACCGACATTGTTGCCCCTGGGGTGCCTCCCGGATACCGTCTCGGGCGCCATAACAAGCGGAGATTGTCGGTGACGCAAGAGCGGACGCATGAGCCGCGCAACCGCTGGGAGCTGCTGACACAGACCAGTGCCGGGACGCCGATGGGCGATTTGTTGCGCCGCTACTGGTGGCCGATCGCCGGCGCCACCGAGCTCGAGCGGCCGGGCACGCGGCCGGTGCGGCTGTTGGGTGAAGACCTCGTGCTCTACAAGGATCTCGGCGGGTGCTGGGGCCTCATCGACCGGCACTGCCGACATCGGCGCGCCGATCTCAGCTATGGCTACGTCGAGCCGCGCGGGTTGCGCTGTAATTACCACGGCTGGCTCTATGATGAGACCGGCCGCTGCCTTGCACAGCCTTATGAGGACGTCGCGCATCCCGATGCGCGACTCAAGGAACAGGTTCATATCAAGGCCTACCTAGTTGCCGAATTGGGCGGGCTGGTGTGGGCCTATCTCGGGCCGGAGCCGCGGCCGCTACTGCCGGATTGGGAATTCTTCTCGTGGCCGAACGGCTTCCGCCAAATCGTCAAGGCGGAGATCCCGTGCAACTGGTTCCAGTGCCAGGAGAACTCGATCGACCCGGTGCATTTCGAATGGACCCATTCGAATTGGAGCGCACGGCTAAAGGGCATGACCGGCCCTTATGCGCCGCGCCACGTCAAGGTCGATTTCAGCGAGTTCGAGTACGGCTTCCAGTACAAGCGTATCCGCTCCGACACCAGTGAGCATGACGAGCTGTGGACCATCGGCCGTGTTTGCTTATGGCCGAACGCCCTCTTCACCGGCAATCACATCGAATACCGCGTGCCGATCGACGACGAGAACACGCTCAGCATCAACTGGGCCTTCAGCCGCGTGCCGAAAGAGCGCGAGCCCTATGTCCAGGACCGCATTCCGACCTGGCAGGGACCGATCGCCGATGCCAGTACCGGGCGCTGGATCACCAGCCACGTCATGAACCAGGATTTCGTGACCTGGGTGGGACAAGGGCGGATCGCCGACCGCAGACGGGAATATCTCGGCCCGAGCGACCAGGGCATCGTGATGATCCGCCGCCGCTTTCTGCGTGACCTCGAAGCCATCGCGCAGGGAGAAGATCCCAAGGCGGTGCTCCGCGACCCATCGCGAAATCACGCGATCCGCCTGCCGGTTGCCGATCGCCGGCCGCTGACGGACGGCCTGACACGCACCGAGATGCTTTGCGACCCGCTCAGTCGACGCAGCCTCGAAGACTTCATCTTTCAGACTGGCCAGCCGCCTGAAGTGCGGGATGCCTTCCTCGCGGCGATGGGCTTCAACACTACGGACTTGGCGCCTTCTGACGGCCTTTTCGACCCGCTCGCCCCGGTGCGAGCACCGCTGAGAGGATGATAAATGGCTGACGACGACGCTCTGTTCGAGAAAGGGATGCCGATCCGGCGCGAGGTGCTGGGGGCTGAATACGTGGATGCCTCTATGGCCCGTGCGGATGAATTTATGATGTCATTCCAGCGGGCGACGACTGCATGGGCTTGGGGCTGGGCCTGGGGCGATCGAACACTCGACCGAAAGACCCGCAGCTTGATGAACCTCGCAATGCTAACGGCCCTGAACCGGGCACCAGAGATCAAGCTGCACGTCAAAGGTGCGCTCAACAACGGTGTATCTGTAGAAGAGATCAAGGCCGCGCTGCTGCATGCGACAGCGTATTGCGGAATTCCAGCCGGGCTCGACGCGTTTCGCGCCGCGCACGAAGTGCTGGTCAGCGAGGGCGT
>JBARIB010000161.1:0-7579 GCA_049799535.1 Allostellaceae bacterium
CGATGACGCCGCCGGCGGCGGCGACATGGCGAGAAACCGCCTGCCGCTGCGCTTCCAAGCCAAGGCCGGAAGCGCCGTGTTGCGCTGTCGATACCCGGTAGTAGGAAAACGAAGCGCGGGACCCCAGGCGCGCTACGGGCGCGCGCCGCGGCCCGGCGGGGCATTTTAAAGCCCTGACATTCTGAAACGTCCGTTTGAAGGATTGAGTCGAAGCGCTAAGCAGCGGCGCTTCGATGAACCGCCGGCGAAGAGCAAGCCACAATAACTGGCGGCGAGCGCCGCGGTGAGCCATGGGCAATCGGTTTGTCGAGGCGCTCGACCAGACCGTGCTGCCGCAGCCATTCGGGTGCCAGCGCGATAATGTCGGGTGAGGGGATGCCTGCGGCGTTTGCGCGGCAAACCGCAAATCGAGCGATTGACATCGCACCTCAGATGCAGTCGCCCAGCTGCGCAGCGCGAATTTGCCAGAGCAGCTGATCGCGAATGATACGGCAGGACGCGGGCTGCTCATTCACTCCGTATTGAACCTATTCATTAGCAAGGAGCGTAGCGTAGTCCCGGGGTGCCGCCCTCGGCCATGTTCGCAACTCGCCTGCGCCAGTCGCAGAACCCTTAGGCGCAGTGGGTTCTCGAGAGCTACACTCTGGTCCAGCGGCTATCTTAGTCGATTATCTTGAATGGAAATAACGGCAACTGTTGGCACTATCCTAAATAAGTAGATCGGCAAAGAAAGATTGAGAACGTCCGGTTATTGGCGGTGAGCGGATGCGTGCATAATAAGCCCAAACTGGTGCAATTGACCCAAATGTATGGTGCGGCAGTGCGTTGCAAGAGGCTTGGTCGATCTGTTGGCTTGCGGCGAAGACAGACTATGAAATCATGCCCTCGCCGTCCCCCAGAAATCAGGGCGACAAGTCAGATGCTCCCGCGCAAGTAGGTTGTTTGCCGAGGACACAGTTCGAAACCAGCTTCAATGGTACTCCGGGAAGCAGGCGCTGCCAGGGGAGATCTCCACCTGTATTCGCATTTACGCGGCTTCGCGGTCACATCGGTTAGGTCAGCTGCTGCTCCCTGCCCTTGCCTTCCCGTCCACGAGGCGGCTCTGCAGCATTCCCGAAAATGCGCCCTTCGAGCCGCAAAGTGACGGCACGAGCCCGGCCCATGACCAAGAATTTCCGGCCAATTTCGTTCTTGCCAACGTTACCGGTCAAGCAAAGACTTGGCGAGGTTACGCATTGTTTCCTGGCGCGGTACTCGGTCAGCCGACTCCCTCGCCTCGAGAACCGTCGCCTGGGATTCGAGCCTCTTTGCTAAGAGCAAAGTTCTTTCGACACGAGTGCTCTTGCCGATTGCCCCGCGGCGACACTCAGCCGCTTCTGCTCTCAGCAATTCTGGCGAGTACATTCTATCCACCCTTGCCATTGCGACGCCTGGGTTGGAGACTGAGGCATAAGCCGATTTTATCGATGCCGCTTCACTTGCGACGGTATCCGCTGTGTTGAAGAGTTGGCTGTCGGCCACCCATTTCTTGGAGAGCATCCCCGGAGCGGCGTTTGTAGTCCGCAAAGCCGAGGGTTACTTGCTCGCTTGGTGCTTGGCAGAGTACACCGCAGCTGCCTTCGCACCGAATTCGTGCGTGGCGTACCGGCCAAGCGATTCTGTCCTGCCCCAAGGGGTGTACTGTCGGTGTTCTTGGTCGAAACGACCAAGTAGATGCTGGCTTTTCCATCGTGTGTCTGACCCTTGCTTTAAAATCGCCATTGTGGCGCTGATCTGACCACCGTCTTCAAAATCCCTCGCTCTGCGCGTTCGACTGCTCACGCGAACGTCGCGGAGGCACGATGCCACGGTGGGCACAATACCTCCTCGGAGCGGCCAGTGCGGTTCCTGGTGCCGCCCCTTGGGCTCCTCGGCTGCGTATGCTTGGATGGTGGCGTCACTAACTCACATGGGCATCATGCAGTCGCGCTGCGAGGGATCATTTTCGTCCGCCCTGTCGCGCAGGTTCGTTGGCCTAACTTTACCAACAGGTTCGGTGTGGTCTTGATGGCGGATTTGCCGCCGCGCGCTCAAAGATGCTGGAGTGCCGTCCACGACTCCAGCGCGTCAACAACAGCAAGGAGTCGTCGAGACACCCGTTTAGGAGAGCACCGTCCTGATTCGGACGAGAGCACCGTTGGAAAAGCCGGTGTCGCAGCAATGCAGAGCTTCGTGTTAGGATCAATATCGTATGGTAGGACAGCGCCCGCGACAGGCCCGAACGGCTCGCGCGCCGCCAAGCCGGCGCTCGTCGCTGAGGAGTGGCTCGCAGCTAAGGGCTGACAGCTTCCCAGTTGTCGGTCTCGGCGCTTCGGCTGGCGACCTCGATGCTTTCCGAAGGCTGCTTGCCGCGCTCCCTACCGGCACCGGCATGGCGTGCATTCTGATCCAGCATCTCGATCCGAAGCATGCGAGCATGATAGTCGATTTGCTGACCGGCCATACGCCGATAAAGGTACAGCAAGCAGCGGACGGGTTGCCGCTCAAGCGCGAGAATATCTATCTCATTCCGCCGGGTGCCTATCTCTCGTTCGCGGCGGTGCCCTGCGGCTCTCGGAACCGCGGGAACGTCACGGCGCGCGCCTGCCGATCGACTTCTTCCTGCGCTCGTTGGCGGACGAACTCGGCGAGCGCGCGATCTGCGTGATCCTTTCTGGAACGGGCGGCGACGGCAGCCTCGGACTGAAGGCGGTCAAGGAGAAGGGTAGGCTCGTCATCGCGCAGGATCCCGACGAGGCCGAGTATGATGGCATGCCGCGGAGCGCGATCATGAGTTGGCCCACATGGAACTGTCCCGCACCGTTTCGCCTCCGCCGCTTCCCGCGCCATATCTCTGTAGGTGAGTAGTTTCCGAGCCTACCAGGGACGGATTATTGGCGATCAATCTAGAGCGTATGAATGCTCTATCAAACTGGCCCCGCAATCGGCTTTTACTCGCCCTGCCATCCTCCGATCTCCAGCGGCTTATGCCGGAGCTTCAACAGATACGCTGCGAACGCGGGCAGGTCCTGATGGATGCCGATAGTCCGCTCGACCATGTATTCTTCCCCGACAGCGGTGTCGTCTCGGTGGTGGCGGTCTATGCGGACGGCAGTATCATTGAAATGGCAACGATCGGTAGAGAGGGTTGCACTTCTGTGCAAGCCATCTTTGGTGCCGAGCGTTCCTCCGTCCGGCTTCTCGTTCAGATCCCGGGGGACGCAACACGGATGTCGCGCGCGGCGTTCACACGGGCCATGGGGTCGATGCCGTCGTTCCGAAGTCTGATGTACGCTTACGCCCAAGCTTTTCTCGAGCAGGTCCTGGTGTCGGTAGCGTGCAACGGGGCGCACAGTCTCAAGCAGAGGCTAGCGCGCTGGCTGCTCACGATGCGTGACCGCGGTGACGGCGACGCACTGCTGATCACTCAGAGCCTGCTCGCCGAAATGCTGGGCGTCCAGAGGCCTACCGTCACCAATGCTGCCCGGGAGCTGGAACGTGCCGGTTTGATTGCGCGCGGCCGCCGGCAAGTCACGATACTTGATCGACCGGGCCTAGCGGAGGTTTCTTGCGAATGTTATCTGTTGGTCCGGGCGCGCGTCGCTTCTTACCTTCCCAAAACATACACATAAAAAGCGAGCCCGCACCGGTTCGGTAATGTACATTACCGACAATACCCCTCGATGGGCTCACAATCAAGACTGGTAGGAAGCTAAGTCAGCTCTCTGACACGTTTAAGGATCGCATATCGGTTCGTGAAAAACGTCTTTGTGAGATGCCGAAGGACGAGCCTGCATTGCTATGAAAGGACAGGATACGCAAAAGACCGGAGCGGCTCGCCCGCCGTCGAGCCGGCATTCGTCGCGAAAGCGCCTCACGCCACCCGCCGCTGAGAGCTTCCCGGTGGTTGGGCTCGGCGCCTCGGCGGGTGGCCTCGATGCCTTCCGGAGGCTGCTCGCCGTGCTTCCCGCCGGCACCGGCATGGCCTTCATTCTGATCCAGCACCTCGATCCGACGCATGCGAGCATGATGGTCGATCTGTTGGCCGGCCATACGCCGATGAAGGTACAGCAAGCAGCGGACGGCATGCCGCTCGAGCGCGAGCATATCTATCTCATTCCGCCGGGTGCCTATCTCTCGATCCGCGGCGGTGCCCTGCGGCTCTCGGAACCGCCGGAACGTCATGGCGCGCGCCTGCCGTTCGATTTCTTCCTGCGCTCGTTGGCGGACGAACTCGGCGAACGCGCGATCTGCGTGATCCTCTCTGGAACCGGCGGCGACGGCAGCCTCGGGCTGAAGGCCATCAAGGAGAAGGGCGGCCTCGTCATCGCGCAAGATCCTGATGAGGCCGAGTATGATGGCATGCCGCGGAGCGCGATCATGACGGGGGCCGTGGATTTCGTGCTGCCAGCTGCAAAGATTCCCGAAACCCTCGCTAAATACGGCAAGCAGCTGGTCCTCAACGGTGAACGCGGGAAGGGCCTGGCGCCGGACGATCAGCCCCCGGATCGGCTGGCCGAGATCATCGCTCTTCTGCGCACCAAGACCGCGCACGATTTCACGCTCTACAAGCCGGGCACATTGTTGCGTCGGATCGAGCGGCGCATGGCGCTGGCCGCTGTCCCTGACATCGGTCGGTATCTCGACATGGTGCAGCACGACGCGGGTGAGCTCGATCTTCTCGCCAAGGATTTGCTGATCAATGTCACCGGCTTCTTTCGCGACCCGAAGGCCTTCGAGCTGTTGGCCGGGGAGGTGATGCCCGATCTCGTCCGCCGGCACCCGTCGGACCGGCCGCTGCGGATCTGGGTTGCCGGCTGCAGCACCGGCGAAGAGACCTATTCCCTCGCCATGTTGTTTCTCGAGGAGATCGCAGCGGCGAAGCGAAATATCAAGTTGCAGGTCTTCGCCTCCGATGTCGACGAGGATGCGGTCGCTCTTGCCCGCGAGGGACGCTATCCGGAAGCGATTGCGGCGGATGTGTCGCCGGTGCGGCTCGCCCGCTTCTTTACGCAGGAGGAGCGCAGCTATCGGGTCGTGCCCGAGCTGCGCGATGTGGTGGTATTCACGGTGCAGGATGTGCTGGCCGATCCGCCGTTCTCGCGCCTCGACCTGATCTCCTGCCGTAACCTTTTGATTTACTTGCGCTCCGAGGCGCAGCAAAAGGTTCTTTTGCTATTCCATTTCGCGCTCCGTGAGGGCGGCGTTTTGATGCTCGGCAACTCAGAGACTGTAGGCAGCCTCGACGACCGGTTCGAGCCAATCTCCAAGACGCAGCGGATCTATCGGCAGATTGGCCACAGCCGGCCCGGGGAAGTTGATTTTCCGATTGGTCTGAGAGGAGGCGCGCGAACGCTTTGGCCGGGACGGACACGGCCGGCGGCGGCGCAAGGCATCAGCGCTCGCGACCTTACGCGACGGCTGCTGCTCGAGGCCTATGCGCCCGCCTCGGTCCTGATCAACCGCAAGTGCGAGTGCCTGTATTACTCGGGACCGACCGACCGCTATTTGCAGGTGGCCGAGGGCGAGCCCAGCTGCGATCTGCTGGCCATCGCGCGCGAGGGCCTGCGCAACAAACTCAGAGCAGCGATCCAACAGGCGAGCCGCGAGCACGCGCTCACGATCGCCACGGGCGCGCAGGTGAGCTACGGGGGCAGCGCTGTTGCGGTCCGCATCGAGGTGCATCCGGTGCAGAGCGAGGATTTGCTGCTGGTCAGCTTCTTCGACGAAACCGAGCACGAGCCGAGGCCGCGCCGACCGGTCGAGCCGGCGGCGGACCTCTCGCACATCGCCGAGCTCGAGCGGGAGCTCGACGCCACCCGCAAGGAGCTGCAGATCGCCAACGAGGAGCAGAAGGCGATCAGCCAAGAGGCCATGTCGGCGAATGAGGAGTTCCAGTCGACCAACGAGGAGCTGATGGCCTCGCGGGAGGAGCTGCAGTCGCTCAACGAAGAGCTCACTGCGCTCAATAGCCAGCTTCAGGAGACGCTCGAACGCCAGCGCAGCACATCCAATGACCTGCATAACATCCTGGACAGCTCCGGCATCGCGACCCTGTTCCTGGACAGCGAGCTCAACATTCGCTTTTTCACGCCGGCGGCCAAGCCGCTGTTCCGCGTTATCGCCACCGACATCGGCCGGCCGCTCACCGACCTGGCCCGCCGCATCAACGACACTCGCCTGCTCGCGGACGCCGGGGCGGTTCTTACCGGCCACGTGCCGCCGAACCGCGAGGTCGAGGCCGACAACGGAGCGTGGTACACCCGTCGCATTCTGCCCTACCGCACCCAGGATGCCGAGGTTGCGGGGGTGGTTATCACCTTCGCCGACATATCCGAGAGGAAAACGGCCGAACGGGCAATCGAGGCAGCGCGATCCTATTCCGACAGCATCATCAACACCATTCGCCAGCCTCTCGTCGTGCTCGACCACGAGCTTTACGTCGTCTCCGCGAGCCGCTCCTTCTACAGCACCTTTTCGGTCCAGCCTGAGCAGACCGTGGGCCGGCAACTCGACGCGATCGATGAAGGCCGCCTAGATATCGCGGCGCTGCGCGTCTTTCTCGACCGCCTCCGGAACGGCGAGGGAGTTATCGAGGATCACGAAATCGACGCCGAGCTGCCGCCGCGGGGAATGCGATCGCTGCTTGTGAGCGCGCTGGAGATTCGCGACGAGCCCCCGACCACGCGGAAGATCCTGCTGACGATCGAAGACATCACCGAACGCAAGCACGCGGCGGAGGCGTTGGAGGCCGCCAAGCGGCAGGCCGAGCACGCCAATCTCGGCAAGTCACGGTTCCTTGCCGCTGCCAGCCATGATCTACGCCAGCCGTTGCAGACGATCAGCTTGCTGCACGAATTGTTGGCGAAGAAGGTCAAGGACGAGACCACGTTGAAGCTGGTCGGCAGACTCGACGAAACTGTGAGCACGATGTCGAGCATGCTCGACACGCTCCTCGACATCAACCAGCTCGAGGCCGGGATCGTCCGCCGAGAGATGATCGATTTCCCGATCAATACCGTGCTCGAGCATCTGCGGACGCAGTTCGTCTTCCATGCGGCGGCGCATGGCCTTGGCTGGCGCGTCGTCCCGAGTAGCCTCAGCGTGCGCAGCGATCCCCGCCTGCTCGAGCAGATGATCCGCAACCTGCTCTCGAACGCGGTGAAATACACCAATGAGGGCAAAATCCTGCTCGGCTGTCGGCGGCGCGGCGAAAAATTGCGCATCGAGGTTTGGGATACCGGAAGCGGCATTCCGGAAGAGGAGCTTCAGGCGATTTTCGAGGAGTTTCATCAGCTCGATAATCCGGCGCGCGAGCGCAGCAAGGGCCTAGGCCTCGGTCTTGCCATCGTGGAGCGCCTGGCAGACCTGCTGGGCCACGCTGTCGATGTCCGTTCCCGCCCGGGCAAGGGCTCGGTCTTCGCCGTCGAGGTTCCGCTCCTCGGATGGGATACGCCGGCATGGCAACCTCGGCACGTCGCGCCAGAGACAACGGAAAGCGCACATCGGAGCGGCGAAATCCTGGTCGTCGAGGACGACCCTTCGGTGCGCGAGATGCTCG
>JBARIB010000162.1:0-1752 GCA_049799535.1 Allostellaceae bacterium
GGTGCCCGGTACCTTGACGAACTCAATGTGAGTCTCGCTTGCTCCGACGCGATCCATGTTAATCACCGCTTCGCGGAAGCCAGCGACACGCTGCAACGTAGCACGCCAGTCGGCGATCGTGCTGACATTATCGATGAACCATCGCAAGGACTGCTGCACCTGAATGAAGGCGCCGACAGCCATCATCAACGCCCCGAAGGATAGATTGCCCCCGAAATATCCGGGAGCGGCGATCAGGATGGGGGCAATGATTGTGGATCAGCCGTAACCCGCTGTGATCCACGTGAGCCGTGTGGTGGCACCGACGATCCGCCACATGATGCGAAGAATATCGTTGAGCTCGGTATTAAGGTGTTGCTTCTCCCCCTCTTCGCCGCCATAGAGCGACACGCTATCGATGTGCTCGTTGAGGCGTACGAGCGCGAAGCGCAGTTCGGCCTCCTGAGCGTAGCGGTCAGCATAGAGCTGGGCCAGCGGGTGGCCGATGAGCCAGCTAATCCAAGAGGCGGTGCCCGTGTATGCCAGGGCGCACCAGACCATGTAACCGGGAATCGCAAAACTGCGCCCGCTCACGTGACACACCACGTTTCCCGAGAGCATCCACAGAACCCCGATGAAACTGCCAAGAAGAAGCGAAGACTGCAGGAGGCCGATCCCGAGATCGGTCGAGAGTTCGGTCAAATGATGGGCGTCCTCATGGATACGCTGGTCCGGGTTAGCGCCGATCTCTCCGGTATAGGTAAGGCGAAATGCGCGCCTAGCTCTAAGCCATTGGTCGAACAGATCGCGCACGAGCCCTTCGCGCAGCTTAACCTTGGTCGCTTGGTTCAGCCAGACCTGCACTACATTCAGGACCAAGAGGGCGCCGGCAATGATACAGAAGATCACGAGCTGGACCAAGAATTCATGCAAGCCCCTACGCTGTAAAGCATTGTAAAAGGGCTGATTCCAGGCGTTGAGCCTGATCTGACCGAACGCCGTCGCCGCGATGACCAAGACGAGGGCAACGCCGAGCAACACAATCTTGGTTCGCTGAGGCGAAGTTATTCGAAACATCATCAGCATCTCGGACACAAGGCGCCCCCCGCCTCGCGGCCCCGCCCCGGACGCTAATCCATCCGACGATTTGCCGGAGCGATCTGCCATTGAACTAGCTTTCATTTTGATGAGGCTTACCTCAATAAGGTTTCCCAAACAATAGGGCTGTTTGGAGTCTCGCTAAGCAGTTTTGACCCAGATTGCGCTCATGAATAAGGACAGGAAAATCGGTAAGACCTTTCCGCTCGGCGCGACGGTGTGCCCGGACGGTGTGAATTTCAGCGTTTTCGCAAAAGGCGGTGAAGCCGTGCAGTTATTACTGTTCGACCACGTGGACGACGCGCAGCCATCGCGAACCATCACGTTCGATCCGGTTACTAACCGCAGCCGTCACTATTGGCATGTCTTTGTGCCTGGGATCGAAGTCGGACAGATTTACGGTTACCGAGTAGAGAGAGCCGCGCTGGAGCGCGAACTGCGATTCGATCCGCGAAAGGTGTTGCTCGACCCGTACGGCCGTGCAATTGCGCGCCCTGCAAATTACAGCCGGGTGGCTGCGATAAAGCCGGGCGATAATTTTGCCACGGCCTTAAAGAGCGTGGTTACGGACGTGAGCCGGTACGATTGGGAAGGCGATGAACCGCTGCGGCGGCCGTTCCCACGCACCGTGATTTACGAGATGCACGTTGCCGGTTTCACCGAACATCCCAGTTC
>JBARIB010000163.1:0-1768 GCA_049799535.1 Allostellaceae bacterium
CCCACCGAGAGAACCCGACTCCGGACCGGAGAGCAGCGGTCAGAGCCGGGATGGATCTGTGGTTTCGGACCATCTCGCTGTTGAGGATAGGCGGGCGATTGATCTGCGTTAACCGTCCGGCAGCTCACCCCAGCCTAGTACCAGAACTCCGCGGTCTGAAATAAACCTGCTGAGGTAACCAAATGCTCGACTTCGTGATGATCGCGGGCGGCGTCGGCTTCTTCGTCGCTTCGATCCTCTACGTACTTGCCTGCGAAAGGATGTGAGACGGCCATGTTGTTCGATTACATCCTGGGCTCGATCGCGACGATCGTGATCATGGTCTATCTCGTCTACGCGCTGATCAATCCAGAGCGGTTCTAGGAGCATTCGATGACCATCACCGGCTGGCTCCAAATCGCGGTGTTCAGCGCAATCGTGATCCTGATCACCCGGCCCCTCGGCGGCTACATGACGCGCGTCTTTGCTGGCGAGCGCACTTTTCTCAGCCCGGTTCTCCGGCCGGTCGAACGAGCCGTCTACTGGTGCTGCGGCGTCGACGAGAAGGAGGAACAGCACTGGCTGACCTATGCGGTCGCGGTGCTGTTTTTCAGCGTCGTCGGCTTTGTGAGCTTGTACGCGCTACAGCGGCTGCAGTGGTATCTGCCGTTCAACCCGCAGGAGCAGACGGGCGTCGAACCGAGCAGCGCCTTCAATACCTCGGTCAGCTTTGTCAGCAACACGAACTGGCAGTCCTACGTGCCGGAAACCACGATGAGCTACCTCGTGCAGATGGCGGGACTGACGGTACACAATTTCGTTTCGGCGGCAACCGGCATCGCAATGGCGCTGGCGCTGATCCGCGGGTTCGTGCGGCGCGAGGCCAAAACAGTCGGCAATTTCTGGGTCGATCTGACCCGCTGCACGCTTTACCTCCTGATACCGATCTCGGTGGTGGGGGCTCTGGTGTTGGTTTGGCAGGGAGTGCCGCAGAACTTGGGTGCCTATACCGATGCCACGACGCTCGAAGGGGCGAAACAGGTCATCGCACAAGGCCCGGTCGCCTCACAGGAGATCATCAAGGAGTTGGGCACGAACGGGGGCGGGTTCTTCAACGCCAACTCGTCGCATCCTTACGAGAACCCGAACCCGGTGACCAATTTGATCGAGCTGGTCGCGATCTTCTCGATCGGTGCCGGGCTCACCAATGTCCTCGGCCGTATGGTCAAAGACGAGCGCCAGGGCTGGGCAATCTTCGCTGCAATGGGCCTGCTGTTCCTCGCCGGAGTGACGACCGCTTACTGGTCGGAGTCGCATGGCAACCCTGCCGTAGCGGCCCTCGGGGTCGAATCGGCGCCGAGCGCGCTACAGGCAGGCGGTAACATGGAGGGCAAGGAGGTGCGGTTCGGCCCCGCTCTTTCGGCTCTGTGGGCCACCGTGACGACCGATACCTCATGTGGAGCGGTCAATTCGATGCATGACAGCTACCTGCCGATCGGCGGCATGGTGCCGCTGATCAATATGCAGCTGGGCGAAGTGATCTTCGGCGGCGTCGGCTCGGGCCTCTACGGCATGCTCGCCTTCGCCATCGTCGCAATGTTCGTCGCCGGGCTGATGGTCGGGCGCACGCCCGAATATCTCGGCAAGAAGCTCGAGGCGAAGGAAGTCAAGATGACTATCCTCGCGCTCCTTAGCCTGCCGCTGTCGATCCTCGGCTGGACTGCCCTCGCCACAGTCGTGCCTGCCGCCCTCGCTGGCATCGCCAATACCGGGCCGCACGGTTTTAGCG
>JBARIB010000164.1:0-2640 GCA_049799535.1 Allostellaceae bacterium
GATAGGCATTCTGCGGGTATTTATAAAGATACTTCATATATGAGTGGGTCGGCGTGCTGTCGAGGTAAAAGTAGTATTCCTTGACATCCTCGCCGTGGTTGCCCTCGCTATTGGTCAGGCCGAACAGCCGCTCCTTGAGGATCGGGTCCTTGCCGTTCCACAGCGCCACGGCAAAGCACAGCCGCTGATGGTCGTCGCTGAACCCCGCAAGGCCGTCCTCGCCCCAGTGATAGGCGCGCGAGCGCGCCTGATCGTGCGTGAAATAGTTCCACGCATCGCCGTTCTCGCTGTAGTCCTCGCGCACCGTGCCCCATTGCCGCTCGCTGAGGTAGGGCCCCCATTGCTTCCACGGCACCCCCTTCTCCCGCACCTCGTCGAGGCGGATTTGTTCCGGCGTCTTGACTGGTACGGGGCTGGTTCCCTTAGGCAAAGTCTCCTCCTTTTAAGAATAAGCTTCCGGCGCTGAAGAACTTATTGTTTTCCGACGGGTTACCCCCGGGTGATTGCGCCAATTTCTGCGCAAGGTCAGGTTTTGGCAAGCAAGAAACACTCTGCGAACGCAGCGACGGGAAATACGACTACCATACATTGAACCGTTTGTGGCGCCACGCTGCTCCTGCAGCGAGTCTGCAGCAAATGCTCTCGCAATAGTTGCAGCAAAGAACCGCGACGGACACCGTCCCAAACCCCTCTCGTCGCTCCCAATAGCGCTGTTTGCCCTATCGTTCGTACGAAACCAAGCACACATCTCCTGCCGCGCTCAGCTTGCCGGCCAGGACCATGCTAATACGACGCCATTGCGGCGACTTTAATGGCGTTCGCCACGCAACCAGGTGCCGCACGCATCGCCTTGCCGTCGTTCGGCACTCCGTATTTACCAAATAATGCCGCGTCCAAAGCGGCGGTGATCCCCAAAAAATCGTGCTGGTTATTCTGCCGGCTTCATGACCTCCGCGGCCGGATGACCAGAGATGACAGCACGCCACGCCTGCAGCAGCGTGAACACAATTGCGATCAGTGTCGGCCCGATAAACAGGCCCAGAAAGCCGAAGGCAATAAAGCCGCCAAAGACGCCCAGGATGGTCAGCGACATCGGCATCTCGACGCCGAAGCCGATCAGCCAGGGCTTGATGAAATTGTCTATCGTGCTCACGAGCAGGCCCCAGACAATCATGAACACGCCCCAGACGTGCTGATCCTGCGCGAAAAGCCACCAGGCCGCTCCACCCCAGATCAGCACGAGCAATGGGCCGCCGATCTGGCTGATCGCCAGCAGCAGGGCGATGAAGCCGAGCATCGCGACGCCCGGGACGCCGGCAGCGGCCAATCCGAGGGCCAGCAGGATAGCCTGGATCGCCGCGGTGCCCACTACACCGTAAGCGACGCCGCGTATCGCGCCGCCGGCGACGTCAAGCGCATGCTCGGCGATCGGACCACCCAGGCGCCTCAGCGCGTCGTGCAGCACCGAAACCAGCCCGTCGCCGTTGGTCCAGAACATGGTCGCCACGATTAGCGAAAGAAGCACTTGGACCAGGCTGTCGGCCAGAGCTCGAGCCGTGCCGATCATCAACTGTTCCAGATTTGCGGTATAGGGCTCCAGCAGCGCGCGCAGGTTGCCCTTTACCTCGACGACTAGCTATAATGTTGCAGCCTCGGCCAAACCTATAAGGAGCAGGATCTTATCCCGCACCTAGCCTTATACCCGCGGGCTTGTGTTCCTTGTCCAAGTTGCGTCGTATATGCAATTCCCGGTCACTCGACCCCTGAGCACATATAGGGGATCGATATGTCCCTCAAACGTTTCGCCGCCCTGGCTCTGCATCGTCAGCGCGCCCTCTGGAGTTACGTACCCCTCAAACGTCAGATTGAGCGCAGCGAAGTGCGCGACACCATTGCGGATGGTCAAAGCCGGCGCGACCCTGATATTTGGGCACTGCGTAGTGGGGCTCCCGGGGGTGATGCTCTGAACGAAACTACCAGCGTACGTCCCATCGAAGAAAGTCGTCGTGCTCGGAGGCGATCCCGGCGCAGGAGCCGCCGCCACGGCCGGTGGGGGCGATGGTTGAGGAGCGCAAGCCGCGATCGCGATGAGTGAGAGCCCCGACAAGACTAACCGCTTCATTTTTTCCTCCCCATGAGGGCTGGGTTGTACACCTTGCAGATGATAACTCCGGGTGTCTATCCTAATTTTTTGGCGAATTCAACCAAAACCGCCCGATGGCTGAACCCTCGACAGGCACCAGTCACGACCAAGAAGCAGACCACGCATGGAGCAAAGAGCGCCTAACGTAAAAAATCAATCCGGGCATGGCTGGCCACCGCCGAGGAAGCCCTCCAGCGTATCGGCTCGATTAGAGCGCGGCGGCAGCGCCACCGCAACCGCGGTCATGAAAACGACGCCGCGCACAAGATTCCGTGACATCTCTCCTCGCCCGAAAGATGCTTGAGGGTTGGCCCCATGAAAATGCCATAGGCTGTCGAGCTACGGGGTGCAATGATAATAATATAGATCAAGCTATCATCTGCCCACGGACAACTGCGGCGGACGAATTTCGGTCCCGTCGGAGTATGTAACAGGCAAGAGATATGAAAAAGAGTGCACCGTGAGTCCGACCCGGCATCGGTCTTACTCCTGGCGGA
>JBARIB010000165.1:0-1570 GCA_049799535.1 Allostellaceae bacterium
GGACCGCGCCGAGACCGATGCCACAGGAGCCGACATAGAGCCAGAAATAGCTGCCGTAGAGGTCGTAGACGCGGCCTCCAGTCCACGGGCCGAGCGCCATGCCCAAGGTCGAGGCCATGTTGACCGCGCCAAACATGGTTCCCATGATCCGCGCGCCAAAATACTCGCGCACCAGGATCGCGTAGAGCGGCATCACAGCGCCGTAGGAAAAGCCGAACATTAATGCCAGCGCGTAAAAGCTCGTCAGCTCGCGGGTGAACAGATAGAGGCTGACCGACAATGCCTGCAGCGCGAGGCCGGCGATGATCATCCGCTTGGCGCCGACGCGGTAGGCAGCGAGCCCGCCGGTAATGCGGCCGCTCAGCGAGGCAAGTCCGGCGGCGCCAAACACGGTCGCCGCGGCCATCGCCGGGACGCCGCAATCGATCGCGTAGCTGACCATGTGAAAGATCGGCCCCGAATGCGCCGCACAACAACAGAAGTAAGTAAACGAGATCGCGGCGAATTGCGGCGTGCACAACGCCCGGGCGACGGTGAACTCGCGATCCTCGCCATCTGCCGGGGCATCGGCGCCGGTGAGGTTCGCTAGCGCCGGCGGCTTGCGGATCAGCAGGGCGGCCGGGATGATCAGCAGCCAGGACAGCATGCCGAGCGTCGACATCGCGACGCGCCAGTCATAGGCGGTGATCAGCCAGCGCGCCAACGGCGCCAGCGTCATCGAGCCGATTCCCATGCCGGCCGAAACCAAAGCCACCGCGAGACTGCGATGCCGTGTGAACCAATGCGTCGCGGTCGCGGTCAGCGGTGCGTAAAAGCTGCCGGCTGCGACACCGATCAGCACGCCGAACAGCAGCTGGAACTGGCCGATCGTCGCAGCCTGGCTAGCGCCCACCAGCCCAATGCCGAGCAACGCGCCGCCCGCCAACACCACCGGTCGGGTTCCGAACCGGTCGGACAGCGCTCCCCATATGAAGGAGGCCGGACCCATGCACAAAAAGTTGAGCAGGGCGGCGGTCGAGATGGCGGTGCGCGACCATCCGGTTGCCGCCGACATCGGCTGTAAAAAGATGCCGAGCGACATCATCGTCCCGAGCCCGAGGCAGGTGATGACAAGTCCCGCGCCGACGATGACCCAGCCGTAAAAGAGCTTCATCGCCGCGCTTCCACCCGATAGCCTCGGTTATGCCGATGACGGAGAGGCTTCAGGGTCGGGTCACCAGCTGCCTAGATATGCGGCAGATGGAAAAGATTGTCGAGCGCCGGCGGCGACTGCCCCTCGCCTGGTAACTAGCCGGCCGAGACGTGACGGGCTCCACAGGCTCAACCGATTCTGCTACTATTTGGCTAGGGTGAGCCGCGGCTTATGCTATTTACGTGCCTTTAAACCCAACTTAGGATATCGCGCCGACAGCGAGTTTGGGACGATCGGTTGAGGCGGCCTGGACGCGTATTCTACAGAAGAGTTCCGTCCCCCGAGGCCCCGCTCTGCCGACCCGTAGACTGTCGGGCGTTTTGCACGTTGGGACCCAATTTCGGGTCATAACAGGGAGGAACAGATGAACCGCTTTTT
>JBARIB010000166.1:0-2789 GCA_049799535.1 Allostellaceae bacterium
CGCGGCCGGCGTGCTGTATCCGGCCTTCGGCCTGCTGCTCAATCCAATGATCGCCAGCGCGGCGATGAGCCTGAGCTCGGTGACCGTCATCGGCAACGCGCTGCGCCTGCGCAACGTCCCTCTCTAAGAGACCCCTAGCGCTCCGATCCAGACAGACGACTCAGTCAATCGTCGTGGCCGGGCTCGGCCCGGCCATCCACGAGACGACGCACCAGCCTTGCCGGTTTCCGTGGATGCCCGGCACAAGGCCGGGCAGCACGATTTTGCTTGGACTGCATCACCTGAACGCATCTGACCCCTAGCGCATGTTGCCGGTGTGTCCCAGCGAGTAGCGTCCGGGTTGCGGCCATACCGTCAGGCCGTGGGGTTCCAGGCCGACCGGGATTGTCTTTATCGCCCCGCTTGTCGTGTCGATGTCGTACACGACGTTGTCGAAGCGTCCCGACAACCAGAGCTGCTTTCCGTCGACGCTGACGTTACCCATGTCTGGGCTGCCGCCGCCGGGAATGGGCCAAATGTGCTCGACCTTGTCGGTTGCGAAGTCGATGACTGCGATGCTGCCCCTGCCATGCGGCGCCCCTCGCGTCGAGTGCGAGCCGCGGTTAGCGACGTAGAGCTCCTTGCCGTCGCGGCTCGGATAGAGCCCGTGCGTGCCGACGCCGGTCGGGATGAAATCGGTCTCGGAGAAGGCATCGCCATCGACGACGTAGACGCCGTCGGCGTGCATGTCGGCAACGTAGAAGCGGGAGCCGTCGGGTGAAATGCGGATGTCCTGGGGCATTCCCCTCTTCGGAAACCGCAGATAGCCGAGCACCTGATGCTTTGCGAGGTCGATTTTCACCAGCCCGCCACCGCGGAACTCGCAAGTGAAGATCGCGTAGCGGCCGTCGATCGAGAAGTCGGCGTGATTAATGCCTGAGCAGCCGGGCGCGGCGATGGATTGTTGTAGTGCCATCGTCTGCGGATCACGGAAATCGAGGCGCTTGTGCCGCTCGGCGACGACGATCGCGGAATGTCCATCGGGCGTGAAGTAGAGGTTGTAGGGGTCGTCCACCGGGATAGCATTGCCAGGTTTCCCGGTCTTGGGGTCGATAGGCGTCAAGCTGCCGCTGGTGCGCCGGCTGCCGTTATTCGCCACCCACAGGGTCTTCAGATCCCAGGCCGGGACGACGTGCTGCGGGCTGGCGCCGACCGGAAAGCGGTCCACGACTGCGAGCGTCGCCGGATCGATCACGTAGACACTGTTCGAGCGCCGGTTCGGCACGTAGACGCGGGGTAGGTCTCCAGCCACTGCCGAGCCGAGACGGTCGGCGGCGGCGCCGCTGTAGAGGTTGTTCGGGTCCAGAACGGGCGGCATGCCGGGTACGGTCTGCACCGGCTCGCCCGGATTGACACGAATTTTGCGCAACAGCGTCGGGCCGAGTGGGGTTGGGCGCAGGGCGGAAGAACCGGCTGCACACAACGGCCCGCCGCCCCCTTCCGCCGCGGGGGACGGCAGGGCCGAGCCGCCGACCCAGCCGCAAAACGCGATTGCCGGGCCGAGCCACAGGACAATACGGAACCAACCGATAAGGTGCCGAAGCAAAAGGATCTCCCAATCCAAGATGTTAATGATGGCTGGTGGCCTTTCTAATCGCGTCCACTGTACGCGTCACGATCAGGTCGACGCCGAGCTGGCCGAGTTCGGCGCTGGATCGGCGAGGGTCGCCTTTGGTGCCATCGCCTGGCTGCAGACGGTCGGTACGCACGAGGCGAGGGTCCACCGCGAGCGTCAATGAAGTGTCGGCGAGGCCGGCATGGGTGCCGACTTCCTCTTCGCGATATCCTTTGCTCATCAGCAACCGGCCGAATTCGCCCTCGCTCGCCCGATAATATTCCTCGATGCCGTGGACGCGGACCGGTTGGGCCACCCATTCCTTGTCGAGCCGGTCCGCCACCGCCTTCTCATCCTTCTGATACCCGCCGTGATCGCCGAGGAAAACGATGTCGCGGAAGCCGGCGAGCTTGAAGCTGCGCGCGGCATATTCGAGGATTTTGTCGAAAGCTTCTTCCGGGATGGTTATCGTACCGGGAAATCTCATATGTCCGGTCGGCGGGGCGAGGGCGCCCTCCGGCACGTATGCGATCACCGGCGCTACCAGCGCATTGCCCAGCGCTCGGGCAATCTTCTCGGAGAGATAGCGCACCCGAAAATTGTGCTTGCCCAAAGCCATATGCGAGCCGTTCTGCTCGGTCCCGCCGATCGGGACGATGACCGTCGTCTTCCCGGAGCGGATCTGGTCGCGCAATTCCGTCCAGGTCAGCTCCTCGAGGAAAACCGTGTCCGCCGCATGGGCGCCCGACAAGCCCAATAACAGAAAACACAGGCAAAGAAACGGTTTAGCCATTGAATATCGGAACAACGGAGACGACGGTCGCGGCGACCGCCCCAAAGATCACGACCAGCCACGGCGGCACCGCCCAGAACGCCAGCAGCAGGAAAGCCAGAACGCCGATTGCGAAATCGGCCGGTCCGAATATCGCGCTCGTCCACACCGGCTTGTAGAGCGCGGCCAGCAACAGGCCCACGACCGCGGCATTGACCCCGCGCAGCGCCGACTGCACGCCGGGCCGGCGGCGCAGCGTGTCCCAGAACGGCAACGCCCCGATCAGCAGCAAAAAGGACGGCAAGAATATCGCCACGACGCAGATCAGACCGCCAAGCCAGCCATTGGGCACTGGACCCATGACGGTGCCGAGATAGGCCGCAAACGTGAACAACGGCCCCGGCACCGCTTGTGCCGCGCCAT
>JBARIB010000167.1:0-6340 GCA_049799535.1 Allostellaceae bacterium
CCGCGCTCCATCGTCTGCATCTTGCCGCGGATGCCGATCTGCTGGAGATCGGCGATGATGCGCTCGCCGCGCGAGTAGTAGGGCGGCGCCGGGGTCAGCCAATCGTACTGAAAGCCGTTGGGATAGCCCGCTTCCGCCATCAGCTGTTTAGCCTTGGCGACATCGGTGGGCCATTTCGGCCATTTGATGCCATACTCGACATCGTCGTTGATCCAGTTGCCGTCGACGACGCCGAGCCCGGCGCATTCCGCCTGGTTCATCGCGTCGCGGTCGATTGCCAAACTGATCGCCTCGCGCACCCGCTTGTCGTGGAACGGGCTCTTGGGATCCTCGAAGCCCGGAAACTCAAGCCACCAATTCCCGGAGACCACAGGCGCCAGCATCAGCTTCGGATCTTTCATCGCCTTTGGCACCAGATCGCCGGTGATGAAATAGATGATGTCGGCTTCCTCGCGGTCGAGCATCGCCAGCCGGGTCGCCGGCTCGGGCACGCTGAGAACCGTGAAATTCTTGACGTGAACCGGCGCGTAATAGCCGTCAAAGGCCTCGAAATCGAGCCGGTTGCCGGGCTCCTGCGAGACCAGCTTGTAGGGGCCGGCGCCGATCGGTTTGGCGACAAACCCGTCCCTTCCGACTTTTTCATAGTATTTAGCCGGGACGACCCAGGCGGCGCCGCAGACGTTGGAGGTACCCATTAAACGCGGAAAGTCGAGAAACGGCGCCTTGAAGTCGAAGTGGATCGTACGCTTGTCGAGGATCTTGATGCGGTCGGTGCGGTCATGCAGCACTTGAGCCCAGGCGCCATGATAGTGCTCGTAGCTCCATTGCACATCCTCGGGCGTAACCGGCGTGCCGTCATGGAAATAGATGTTCTGCCGCAATCGGAAGGTTGCGCTTTTGGCGTCCTCGGCAAAATCGAACTGGTCGGCCAGCGCCAGATGGTCATAAAGCTGCGTCTTGTAGTTCTTGATCAACGCGTCGTGCACCGCATTGAGAAAATTGTCGGGCGTCGCGCTGCCGTCATGCTGCCCGGGGTCCAGCCAGCGCGGCGCGATATTGGTGTGCCAGGCCAATACCATGCTGCCGGTCGGAATTATTTGTCCCGCACCGCGAGCGCCGCGAACAAAGGGTGCCGCCAACGCGGTCGTCGCGAGCGCCGCGGTTCCCAGCACGGTGCGGCGCGTCAGCCCCTTACCTCCCATCGTGTCCTCCCTCCGACCAGACGTCGGCTGGGCGCTTCTTGGTCGAGCGCCTTAGCGCGACTACGTGCCCTCCCTGTGAGAGCTTTGCCTATTGTAGCGCAGCCATGCAGAAATGTCCCAAGTTTCGTGATGCTACCGCGCACGTGTTCGGCCAATGGTGAGGTGCCGTCAAGTGGCTGGCGCGGATACTAGCTCTGTCGGGCGCTCGTAGGCGGCGCTTCGGCGGTTCATGCTGCTGACACGAGCTGCACCGGCACCTTGAGCGGGCGCATCAACGGCAACATTGTTACGCCCAACGGCGCGTCCTGCACGATGTCCGATGCAACCGTCACGGAGGACGTGCAAGTTCTGCCAAAACGCCAGTCTCACTGTCTGCGCTACGCAGCAGCCGACGACGATCGACGGCAATACTCAAACCAATCACTGCGCGTCCGCGCGCTTCGAAGGCGAGGTGACGGTGACTGACAGCGTCCAGATTCAGCAGCGCGCGCAACGGAGCGGGTTTGTCGGCCCGGGTGTCAAAATCGGCGGGATTTTTCAGTGCGTCAACGATGGCGGAGGCTGCCAGGCCGAGCTCGGCGACGTCCACGGCTTCGTTCAGACCAGGGCAATAACGCGAGCGCAGCGTCGGACATAAGCCTCGTCTCAGTGGGCGGAAACCTCGAGTGCCACGGGAACACGCCGCCCCACGCACACCTTGGGGCTTGACTTCGTCGCCGGCAACCTGCAGGGCCAGTGCGCCGCCACCATGGGCTCTGCCGCGACGAGGGCAGCGCCGACTTGTGTGGCGTCTACGTTGGACGTCCCCAACCTGACCGTCACCTCCGCCATGGTCCGGCGAGCCGGACAACGCCGGAGTATTGTCAGGTGATCGGCGCTGCCACGGCGAACGGCGAGGGCTATGGCCCACGCTCCGCCGAGTTCCGGCTCAAATTGCCCATCGTCTGGAACAACCTCTTCTTGTCCGAGGGTTGCGGCGGAAATTGCGGGTCGGTCACCTCGACCTCGGTTGACCCCGTTGACAACGCCACGGTCTGTTGCTGGCGCCGTCGACGCAATCTCGGCGGCGCGGGTTCGGTGAGCCAAATGGCTCTATCTAGCAAACCGGCCAGCAGAGAACGGCGCGATGTCGATCGAGACCGGCCGGCCGGCGACCAGATCGGCAACGACCTTGCCGGTCATTGGCGCCGCTGTCATGCCGACATGCCCATGGCCAAAGGCGTAGATCACGTCCGGTGTTGCGCGAGAAGGTCCGATGACGGGCAGCGAGTCAGGCAGGCTCGGCCGATGGCCCATCCACATCGAGATGCGCTCCTCCGGGTGAGACGGAGCGAGGCCGGGCAGCATCCTGCGCCCCTGCTCGAGCAGAATGCGAGAGCGCCGCCAATCGGGAGGCGCTTCGAGCCCGGCGAGTTCCACGGTGCCGGCAAAGCGCAGCCCAGACTCCATCGGAGTTGCGACGAACTTGCCGTCGGCATCGGCCGTCGGGATGCGCGGCATCGCCTCGGGGTCGCGGATCATCAGGTGATAGCCTCGCTCGGTCTCCAACGGCACCTTGTCGCCGAGCGCCGCAGCGAGCGGCTTTGAATAGGCCCCCGCGCAGACGACCACAGTGTCAGCAGGGAGGTCGCCAGTATTGGTCTCTATAGCCGCGAGCCGGCCGCCCTCGAGACGGAACCCGAGCGCCCGGGCGCGGACCAGTTGGCCGCCCGCGCGGATAAAGTGCTCGGCGAGCCGCTCGACGAGCGCTAGCGGGTTCGAGGTATGGCCGTTCTCGCGGACCAGCAGACCGCGCACATAATCGCGCGACAGAGCCGGCTCCAGCTGGCGCAGCTCGTCGGTATCGAATTCGTCGACCTCGACCCCGTTTTCGCGCCGCAAATCCCAGGAGAGCCGATCTTTCGCGAGGCTCTCGACCGAACGGTAAACATAAAGGTGGCCGAGACGGTGCACGAGATCCTCGGCGCTCGCTGCGCTAACGAGAGGTTTCAGCGCTTCCAAGGTCGGCCCCACCAATGGGCGCAAGGCTCGGGCCGTCGCGCGCGCCCTCTCCGGCGTGCTGGCACGGACGAAACGAAAGAGCCACGGTGCGATCGTCGGCAGATAGGTCCAGCGCAGGGACAATGGGCCGAGCGGATCGAAGAGCCAGCGCGGCACGTTTCGCGCAACACCCGGCATCGCCACCGGTGTTACCGACGATCCGTTGAAGCAGCCGGCATTGCCGAAGGAAGCGCCGCGGCCGGGTTCTGACGGCTCCACGAGAAAGACGCTGTGGCCGTCGCGTTGCAGCCAGCTCGCCGCGCACACCCCGACGATCCCCGCCCCGATAACGCCGACCCGTCTCGCCCCATTCGCCGGCATTGCCCCCCTCCCGCCGCGTCGGCCCGAGTCTACGCTGCCGAGCCATGCAAGAAAACGGCCCAGCCGGTCAGACGACATCTCCCCAGAGCCCCTCTCCGTCGAACATCTGCGGTGATCAGCGCCTTGGCCCGCAACCGTCTTACCGTCGATGACCTTCCGGCGATAGGTGGTTGATGCTGATCATCTAACAAAATCCTCTGTCAACCAGAGCACACCGTTTACGTAGTACAGCCCGATTCCAACAGTCGTGAATTGGGTGCTCATGATATTTTGATAATGGCCTCCCGATGGCCCCTCATTCATCATTTGCCGATGAAGAGTTTGGATCACCTGACTTTCAGTTCCCGATGCCTCGCCCACATTTTCGCCGGCGGCAGACCACGGGATACAAATATCCTGCGGAAACTGGTCGTGGCTGATGTATCCAAGCTGCTGCATATGCACAGAGTGCCCATATGACCCGACACAGTTGGCATTACCCGAGGATTGTGCAGAGCTGAAGGTGTAAGGACGCAGCCCGACGCTGGCCCGGCTGGCATTGATCAGGCCAAGCAATTGCTGTTCATATGCATCGGGCGAGGGGGCAGGATTGGGCGCCTGTGCGGAAACATTGCCGTTCGGCGTGATCGTGATGCTCTGAATGTAGAGATTGAGGTCTTGATGTAGCACCGGATTATGATAGTCGTTTGTGAAAGCGACAGCTAATATATGGTTGCCGGAGCTTGCCGATATATTGTTCAGTTTAAAGGTTGAGAACGAAGACGTCGTCACGCCGATGTTACCGACCACCGATCCATCGATCGAGATCTGGGCATTCGGAAACATCCCCGGGACCAGATCACCTCGCGCCACTATGCTGATCTGGTAAGTCCCATTGCCCGAGGGGAAAGGCAGGCTGCCGTGAATATCGCCGGCGCAGTATAAGACGACGCTTCCATCGCCGAGCGGGCCATTGTAGGGGCACCCGCTGACTGAGAGTGAATCGGCGGAGACTGAAATTGACGATGAGGCAGAGGCGGTGCTGCCCCACCCAATCATGATCACCAGCGAAGCAGTCAACACAAAGGCGAATCTCATTAAATTCCCTCCCAAGGGTCAAGAGCGTAATGGATTGAGGACTATCGACCCGCCAGCATTTACGCGCGCCTAACGTCCAGATGGTTGGGGTCTTCAGTGGCGCAGGGTGCGCCGTAGGATTGTTGGAATGAAGAACGTGTTGCTACCAGCCTTGCATGGCTCCATGTCGCGGTCAAGGCGGCTCGGCGGCTAGACAACGCCGTTACCATCAACGCTTAAGAAACGCTCTCAATAACCAGCGCGACAAGGAGCTTCCGCGCCGCCCGTGCCACCGAGTGCAGTCCGGCAGTTGGTGACGCATAATCCTGATAATTGCAGTGTCAAATTAAAGTCATCTCTCAGACGCCGAGAGCCTTCATGACTTCGGCCATTGAGTGATACTGCTCCCTGAGCTCATTGATGAGCTTTAGAAGCTCCGGTGGACGGATGGGCTGGCTCGCTCGCATTCGACGTCGCAGCAACTTTTGTGGAAACCCGTTCGGAGATAGCAATGCCGGGGCTCACCGCTAAAATTGCGCTTCTGGTGCTCGGCCGGTGCGCCTAACATTGCGCTCGGCCATCCCGCGCTGTACCTCAAAGGCGCACCGGACGGCATCCACAACACTCGCAAATTCTGCAAGAAACCATCGCCAGTGGTCTTTACTGGTGCGGCCCCTGTGCTCCTTGATCTACGGCTCAGCGAGCTGGCCGAGTTGCGCCTTGAGCCGCTCTTGCGTCCCCTCCTCATCCACGACCATCAGGCGCGAATACCCCACCACGTCAACGGCGAGGATGGCGGTCGGGCGGCGGACAGGAGGCATTTCTCGCGCGGCGGGTCGGTCTTAACCAAGTATGCCTTGAAACTTGCGGCGGCCCTAGCGCTGACATCGGCCTGGTTTGGGCAATAGAAGTCCCGCCGGTGGTGTCTGGTAAGCCTGGCTATCCGACGCTCTGGTCAGTGCATACCGCTGGGGTCGCGAGGATTGGCTTCCTGATGAGGCGCGTTAGGTGCCCGTCCCGGCTCGTTTGCCGCTGGTGCACGCGGCGAGCGCCAACGCGGCAAAAACAACTCCGATCACCAGCAGGGGCACCGGATTACCACAACAAGGGTCGCGCAAGCGAACATCAGTCACTGGCCTCCTCCATGAAATGAACGGACGTTCGGGCACTGGCCTGCCGGAGGACAGATGATATCAATTGCGTTCGAGCAGGCCGGGAGCACCAGGACTAAGCCAACGATAATCACCCCAGCGATCATTCGTTTCATTCGATCCGTTCGCGAAAGGGGTCCCCGGCCGAGAGCAGGGCTGCAAGAAAAACCGGATGATGCCTTTGGACCGAGAAATGAGTACGTCGGACGGAGAAGAATGGCAATGTCCGGTTGGACAAGGGTGCGGGGTGAGGGGCGGTGATGAGCAAGCTCGGAGTGCTGATATTTTGCTTTCTTATGCTGTTCGGCGGGTGCGGTAGATCTCTGCACGGGGACGCCAGTGCCGGGCCCAAGCCCGGTGGCGGGTTCTACGGCGCGCCGAATATCCACATCGGGCGGATAAACCCGTAGGCGGCCGGGGCGAGAATGGGCCTCTCGACAGCGGCAGTTGACCGAGGATGGGATATGGATATTTCCGAGCGGGACATGCGCTAGTACCTAGTTGCATAAGTTAGGGATATGGTAATCTGCCGCGATGAAAGCGGCAGAAGTGAGTTTGACCAGCGAGGAC
>JBARIB010000168.1:0-1510 GCA_049799535.1 Allostellaceae bacterium
CGCAGCGCCTCGACGAGCAACGCAAAGGCCGGCGAGGAATGCCGCCGGCTTGGATAGTAGAGGTGGTAGCCCGAAAAGGGCGCGCACCATTCGTCGAGCACTCGCACTAGCCGTCCCGTGGTGACATACGGCTCTACCTGATCCTCTGGGAGATAGGCGAGCCCCATACCCGCCAAGGCCGCGTCCAGCCGCAGTGCGAGACTGTTGAATACCAACTGTCCATCGACCCGCACCTTCAGTTCGCGGCCCCGCTTCTCGAATTCCCACGCGTATAGGCCACCATAGGTCGGCAATCGGATGTTGATGCAGTCGTGAGCCGTCAGATCCTGCGGTTTCTTCGGCTTCAGCTTGCGCTCGAAAAACGAGGGCGCGCCAACGACAGCCATGCGGAAGTCCGGCCCGATGCGCGCGGCGATCATGTCCTTTGCGACCTGCTCGCCGAGACGAACACCCGCATCGTATCGCTCCGCGACGATATCGGTGAGGCCGTAGTCCATTATGAGCTCGACCTTGATGTCGGGGTAGCGCGGCAGCAGCGTCGTAACGGCAGGCCAAAGCACCGCAAAGGCCGCGTGCTCGCCGGCCGTGATCCGGATGGTACCTGCGGGTTTTTCTCGAAACTCGGTCAGCGCCGATAGCTCGGAGTCGATTTGTTCGAACTTGGGGCCCACCGTTTGAAGCAGCCGCTCGCCAACCTCGGTCGTTGCCACGCTGCGCGTGGTGCGTGTTAATAGCCGCAGACCGAGCCGCTCTTCGAGACCGCGAATGATGTGACTGAGAGCAGACGGCGAGACGCCGAGTTGTGCTGCGGCCCGCGTGAAGCTGCGCTCCCTCGCGACCGCCAGAAAAACCATGAGATCGCTCGTGTTTTTTCCGAGCATTGATGAATCCAGCTCATAAGTACATGTCGATTATTAGGCCTAATCCCGAGGCGGCGCACTTACTAAATACCGAGGGCACATCGCGGAGGCAAATGCCGGCAGCAGCTGGCGGATGGGCCGCGATGACCGCAGGACCTGTCCTGCACAGATGCTGGCGACAACCGTACAGACGATAGGGAAGAGTCAGACAATGGAAATCAACCGAAGCGGTTCATGGCCATCCGGAAAAGGACCGGCAGAATATTTCACCGGCTCGGTACGCATAGATGCGCCGTTCCAAGGAAGTGCCCCAGCGCGTGTGAGCGGCGCGACTGTCACCTTCGAGCCGGGCGCGCGCACCGCCTGGCACACCCATCCGCTCGGGCAAACACTGATCGTGACCTCCGGCCTTGGCTGGGTCCAGCGCGAGGGCGGCCCGGTCGAGGAGATTCGGCCCGGCGACGTCA
Organism: Allostellaceae bacterium; assembly: GCA_049799535.1. Lineage (GTDB taxonomy): Bacteria > Pseudomonadota > Alphaproteobacteria > ATCC43930 > CGMCC-115725 > AP-15. Next base: position 1,328 of record JBARIB010000168.1, read on the forward strand.
TCTGGTTTCCACCCGGCGAGAAGCACTGGCACGGCGCCACGCCGACGACGGCGATGACGCACATTGCAATCGTGGAACAACTCGATGGCAAGAGCGCGGACTGGATGGAGAAGGTCAGCGCAGAACAGTACCGCCGGGCGAATGGGCCGTAGTGCAAAGGAGATCGTCTGATGTTGGGAACCA
>JBARIB010000169.1:0-4251 GCA_049799535.1 Allostellaceae bacterium
GCTGAAGGCGCTGTTTGTCGGTTATGGGTACACGCCGTATTTTGTGGAAGGCAGCGATCACGAAAGCATGCACCAGGCGATGGCCGCCACCCTGGAGCATTGTGTCCTGGAGATCCGCGAGATCCAGCAAAAGGCGCGGCAGACCGGCAAGGCCTTTCGGCCGCGCTGGCCTGTCATCATCCTGCGCAGCCCCAAGGGCTGGACCGCCCCGCGAGAGGTGGACGGGCACTACCTCGAAGGCTTCTGGCGGGCACATCAGATCCCGATTGCAGACGTCGCCACCAACCCTGGCCACTTGAAGTTGCTGGAAGGCTGGCTGCGCAGTTACCGGCCGGAGGAGCTTTTCGACGACAAGGGGCGGCTGCTCCCCGAGCTGAAGGCCCTAGCCCCCACGGGAAACCGGCGGATGAGCGCAAACCCGGTCGCCAACGGTGGTCTGTTGCGCCGACCGCTCGACATGCCCGACTTCCGCGCCTCCGCGGTCAAGGTCGAGAAATCCGGCGCGACCCTGGCTGGCAATGTCCCCACTCTCGGCAATTTCCTTCGCGAGGTCACGCGGCTGAACACGCGCAACTTTCGCGTGTTCGGGCCCGACGAGACGCAGTCAAACCGGCTGGAGGCGCTCTACGACGTCACCAAGAAGGTGTGGCTCGCAGAGTATTTCCCCGAGGATGCCGACGGCGGCAATCTCGCTGCCGAAGGCCGCGTCATGGAAATGCTCAGCGAGCACACCGTCGAAGGCTGGCTGGAGGGCTACCTGCTGACCGGCCGGCATGGTTTGATCAACAGCTATGAGCCGTTCATCCACGTCATCGACTCGATGTTCAACCAGCACGCCAAGTGGCTGGAAAAATGCAACGAACTGACCTGGCGCGCCGATGTCTCGTCGCTCAACCTGTTGATCACGGCGCTGGTCTGGCGTCAGGACCATAACGGCTTCACGCACCAGGACCCCGGCTTTCTCGACGTGGTCGCCAACAAGAGCCCCAACGTGGTGCGCATCTACCTGCCGCCCGACGCCAATTGCCTGCTGTCGGTTGCCGACCATTGCCTGCGCAGTGTCAATTACGCCAACGTCATCATTGCGGACAAACAGGTGCATCTCCAGTACCTGGATATCGAAGCGGCGATGGAGCACTGCACGAAAGGAGTGGGTATCTGGGCCTGGGCGAGCAACGACCAGGGTGCCGAACCCGATGTGGTCATGGCGAGTTGCGGCGACTGCCCGACAATGGAATCCTTGGCGGCCACTGCGCTGCTCCGCCAATACCTGCCCGACGTCAAGGTCCGGTTTGTGAATGTGGTGGACTTGTTCAAATTGGTGCCGCACACCGAGCACCCGCACGGGTTGACAGACCGCGAGTTCGAGGCGCTCTTCACCCCGGACAAGCCAGTCGTCTTCAATTTCCACGCCTACCCTTGGTTGATCCACCGGCTCACCTACCACCGCCCGCACCAGCACCACATTCACGTGCGCGGCTATAAGGAGCAGGGCAATATCAATACGCCGCTGGAGCTCGCCATTCGCAATCAGGCCGATCGCTTCAGCCTCGCCATCGACGCCATCGACCGCATGCCGCGTTTCCGCGTCACCGGGTCGAGCGCTCGCGAGGCCCTGCTCAACCAGCAGATCGCATGTAAGAACCAGGCCTACGAATTCGGCGTGGATGCGCCGGAAATCAGCAATTGGCAATGGCCGTTTTAGATGATCGGAGCCCGCGAATGAGCGAAGCGCTTCCCGTTAATTACCTGGCCAGGCATGGCGAGACCGCCTGGAGTCTCTCCGGTCAGCATACCGGCCGCACCGATCTGCCCTTGACAGAGCGCGGCGAACGCAATGCCCGCGCCCTCGGTGAGCGGCTGCGCGGACTGACCTTTGCCAAGGTCTTGACAAGCCCGCTGCAGCGCGCAGCCCGCACCTGCGAGCTGGCCGGCTTTGGCGCCGCGGCCGAAATCGATCCCGACCTGGTCGAGTGGGACTACGGCCAATATGAGGGCCGCCGCACGGTTGAGATCCACGCGGAGCGCCCGGACTGGCAACTCTTCCGCGACGGCTGCCCCGGAGGAGAATCGCCGGACCAGATCGGTGCGCGGGCGACCCGCGTCGTCGAGCGCTTGCGCGCGGTCAAAGGCGACGTGCTGGTTTTTTCGAGCGGGCATTTCCTGCGCGTGCTCGCCGCCCGCTGGCTCGGTCTCCACGCGGCGGGCGGCCAGCACTTCCTGCTGAGCACTGCGAGCCTCAGCGCGCTGAGTTATGAACACAACTGGACCGAGCCGACAATCCGGCTGTGGAACGAAACGGGGCATCTAGTGCCGTGACCCGATCGAGCGTTCGGCGAGGAGAATAGATCGCCATGAGCGAATTGGATGAAATGGCGTTAAAGCGTTCAAAACGATCGAAAGCCAAGCAGGACCTTTCTCTATCGGAGCTCGGGCAAGTCCTTATTAAGCAATATGGCTGCGGTCCGATCCATTTCTCCGGTACTGACGACGCCTTGTATGAACGGCACCTGCTGTTCGACGACATCGTCGCTCCGGAGGCTGCGGGTGCGCGCGAACAGTATGAGGCGGCCGCCCGCTCTGCGCGGGATGTCCTCTCACAACGCTGGGTGCGAACAGACGCCACCTACGACACCGAGAACCCGAAACGGATTTACTACCTCTCTATGGAATTTCTGCTCGGGCGCTCGCTGACCAACAATCTCACAAACCTTCTGCTCGATCCCCTCGCGAAGCGAATCGCCGAGCAGAAGAATGTCGACTGGCTCGGCCTCATCGAACAAGAACCCGATGCCGGCCTCGGAAATGGCGGGCTCGGCCGCCTCGCGGCGTGCTTTCTTGACTCGATGGCGACGATGCAGCTGCCGGCGATGGGTTATGGGCTGCGTTATGAATACGGCATCTTCAAGCAGACCATCCAAGACGGCTGGCAGCATGAACAGCCGGACAACTGGCTGCGTCGGCGAGATCCCTGGGAGGTCCCCCGTCCTGACGAGACAGTCGAAGTCAAACTCAACTGTTCTTTCGAATTGCATGATGGGCATCTGCGCGTCATCCCAGGCAGACCCTCCGCGTTAATCGGTATTCCGTTTGATCGGCCCGTAGTCGGCTACGGCGGTAAGACTATAAACACGCTGCGGTTGTGGGCAGCGGCTGCGCCCGACTACTTCGATTTTCAGGCATTCAGTAGCGGCGATTTCGTCGAGGCCCAATTCGGGACTCTCGCAGCCGAAACCTTGACGCGAGTGCTGTATCCCGATGACTCCACGGAAAGGGGGCAGGGATTGCGCTTTCTGCAGGAGTATTTTCTCGTCGGCTGCTCGTTGGCCGATCTGATGCGGCGCTTCCGGCGCGGCAACGCCGATTGGAGCACATTCCCCGACAAGGTAGCGATGCAGCTGAACGATACCCATCCAACGATGGCAGTGCCGGAGTTGATGCGGATCCTGCTCGACGACGCGCATCTCGGCTGGGACCAGGCCTGGGACATCCCGCGGAGGTCTCTGGCCTTCACCAACCACACGCTATTACCCGAAGCTCGGGAGAAATGGCCGCTCGCCTGGTTCGAGGGCATGCTGCCGCGTCATCTGGAGATCATATTCGAGATCAATCGGCGCCTTCTCGATGCCATCCGAACCCGCTTTCCGGGCGATGAGGGACGCGTTCAACGTATGAGTCTGGTCGAGGTGGGGCCCGAGCGTAAGATCCGCATGGCCAACCTTGCGATCGTCGGCTCGCATAGCACCAACGGCGTGGCCGCGATCCACTCCCGGCTATTGCGCACGATGACGGTCAAGGACCTGGCCGAGATGTTTCCCGAACGCTTCAACAACAAGACCAACGGCGTCACGCCGCGCCGTTGGCTGCTATTGGCAAACCCGGCGCTCGCCGGCACGATCAGCGACGCGATCGGCGAGGGGTGGGTCACCGACCTCAGCCGGCTGAGCGAGCTCAAACCGCTTGCCGATGACAAAGCTTTTCGCGGCGAGTTCCGCAAGGCCAAACGCGACGCCAAGTCGCATTTCGCCGATTGGCTCAAATCAACGTCCGGCCAAGTCGTCGACCCGGACACCATTTTCGATTGTCATATCAAACGCATCCATGAGTACAAGCGGCAACTGCTCAATGCGCTGCGCATTGTGGTGCTGTACAATCAGCTGCGGGACAACCCTGGCATCGAGATCCCGCCGCGGACCTTTTTCTTCGCTGGCAAGGCGGCGCCGGCCTACGTGCTGGCCAAGCTCATCATCA
>JBARIB010000170.1:0-2167 GCA_049799535.1 Allostellaceae bacterium
TAGCGCTTTGCCAATGCTGTCGGCAAGTCTTTGGATGGCGATCACAGGCCGGCGCTTTCGTTTTTTCTGAATGGTTGTGCAGGCCTGTCCCGGATCAACCGGGGCTGACTTCTTCCGCCGGCGTCACCAACCGCGGCTTCGATCGCGACGCCCGGCGCGCGGTCGCAAGACAGGCCTCCACCGCGTCATGCAAACTGCTGGCACAATAAGTTACACCGAGTGTAAGGCGGAGGGTCCGATCTCCCAGGATCGGATCTTCCGTAGGCCATAGGCCGACGAGCAGCAGGACTTTGGGTGCACGCTCTCGTAGCCGCCGCACCAAGAACCGCAGGTGGGCAGGATTACCGCTGATCTCGACATACGAAATGCAAATCATCGCGACGCCCCTGAAATTGACCGAGCCAATGGCGCTGCGCGACGTCATCGCGTGCGGCACGACTCTTGCGCCGAGCCCGTGCTTGACAATCAGCTGAGCGAGCATTGTCGAGGCGGCCTCGTCGAGCGGCCCGCGGCCGGCAACGCACAGGACCGGCGTTTCCTCCCGCCACTCTGGCGCCAACTCGCTCTTGTCGAAAACATCGCCGGCCGGCGGCGGCTCTTTCGGCAGAGCTTGCTGATCCACTGTCGGGCCGGCAATCGTGACCTCCGCTTCACCGGCCGGCGGCGGGGAATCGTCGTATCTTCCGATGTCTTCGATGAGTTCGCTGACCGAGGTCTTAAAGCGCTCGAGTTGTAACGGCATCAATGTGCCGCGCTCGACATCACTAGCCGCAAGCCGCAGAGCTTTGAGCACCACCTCGTCATAATAGGATGACAGCGGGTGGTCAGCTAAATAGCGCTCCGCCTGCTCCTCCGCCTCGTCGGGATCGCGGGCCAGCATCCGCTGATAGAAGCTCTCGACCGGGCTCAGGGCAGGACGATCGCCGAACAGCACGTCGAAAAATTCCAGGTGCTCGACGTGCCGCCCGAGCACGACCAGGCACAAGGTGATCGGGGTCGAGATGATCAGCCCGATAGGACCCCAAATCCAGGTCCAAAAGATCGCCGCGATAACCACGGCCAGAGGCGAGAGCCCGGTCGTGTGACCATAAACCATTGGCTCCACCAGCTGGCCCATAATCAGTTCGGTGACGATATAGAGAGCCGCCGTCCAGATCGCCATCGACCAGCCCGGTTCCACCGCAGCCGCCAGCGCGATCGGCAGAGCGGCGGCGATCCACGAGCCGATATAGGGGATGAAACGCAACAGCGCGCCGAGGATGCCCCAGAGCACGGGGTTCGGGACGCCGATAAAATAGAGCCCGATTGCGACGATTACGCCGAAGCTCGTGTTGAGCCCGAGCTGCGTCAGGAAATAACGGCTGAGCCGCCAACCGGCATCGTTCATCGCCAGGGTGGTGCGGTGCAGATCGCTCGACCCGAACAGCCGGATGGCGCGGTCGCGTAAATCCTCTTTCTGCAGCAGGGTGAAGATCGTAACGACCAGGATGATGCCCGCCGTCGCCACGGGGTGCAGCAGAGGCGATAGAACCTTTTCGCCTATCTGCAGAGCGCTGGGAGTGTGCTCCGCGACGACGACTGGAACCGGTTCCTTCTGCTCCCCTTGCGGTCCCGCGGCGGCCACAGGGGGACCGGAGGTTGGCGGCTGCTCGGCGCCAGGGGCTAGTTGATGACTAATGCTTTTGATGCTGCCGGCAACTCTTTGGATCGTGATTTCGCGAAGATTAGTGATCTTCTGCTCGATGGTGGTCTGATATTGCGGGATATTCTTCGCGAGCTGAGCCACCTGCGTGCCGATTGCGCTGCCGACAGCGGTAATTACGCCAAGCGCCAGAAGTACCGCGAGGACGACCGACAGGATGCGTCCCAGCCGGATCCGCCGCAACAATTCCACCAGCGGGCTCAGCAAAAAACTCAGAAGTAGCGCCACGGTTATCGGGATGAGCACCTCGCTCGCGAAATAGAGCGCGGCCACTATCACAACCGCTACCACCGTTCCCGACAGGACCGATGTGTTGGGTGTTTGCGCCGGCGGCAGCTCGGGCGGCGGCGGGCCCAACTCCGGCGGCCGCGCAGCGTCAGACATCCTTCATAAGACTCCCGGAGGGCGTGCGAGATGTCGCAACTGATGAACATCCAGCGGTGCCAGCCATTCCATCCGGCCGCG
>JBARIB010000171.1:0-2493 GCA_049799535.1 Allostellaceae bacterium
AATAGGAACGCTTTTCCTCATTCGCGTCCGGTGCGATGATATCCAATGGTTCCTCTCTCCGTTCTCGACCTTTCGCCGATCACCGAAGGCAGTGATGCCAGTCAGGCATTACGCAATTCGCTCGATCTCGCCCGCCACGTCGAGGCGCTCGGCTACCGGCGCTTCTGGATGGCGGAGCACCACAATCTGCCGGGTATCGCGAGCGCCGCAACGGCCGTGGCGCTCGCCCATGTCGCTTCTGGTACGAGCCGCATCAAAATCGGCGCCGGCGGCATCATGCTGCCGAACCACGCGCCGCTACTGATCGCGGAACAGTTCGGGACTCTCGCCGCTCTGCATCCCGGGAGGGTCGAGCTCGGTCTTGGCCGCGCGCCCGGCTCGGATCAGGTCACCGCTCGTGCCGTGCGCCGAAACCTCCATGGCGACGTTGATGAGTTTCCACGCGACGTTGTGGAGTTGATGAGCTATTTCCAGCCGGCCGAGCCAGGACAAGCCGTGCAGGCAGTGCCCGGCGCCGGGTTGGAGGTGCCGATCTGGATCCTGGGCTCCAGCACCTACGGGGCGCAGGTGGCGGCCTATCTCGGCTTGCCTTTCGCCTTCGCTTCCCATTTCGCGCCGGCGATGATGATGCAGGCAATCTCGATCTACCGGCAACGGTTCCGCCCCTCCGCGCAACTCGCCCTGCCCCACGTCATGCTAGGTGTGGTCGTCATCGCTGCGGCATCGGATGAGGAGGCGCGCTTCCTGTTCTCGTCATTGCAGCAATCGTCACTGAACAACAGGATTGGACGTCCCGGGCGGGTGCCTGCGCCGGTCGCGGATTTCGAGGCCCGTCTCGATCCTTATGCCCGCGCAATCCTACAGGATGCACTGGGCTGCGCCATCGTCGGCGGACCGGATACCGTGCGCCGCGGCCTCGACGAATTCGTCCGCCGAACGAGCGCCGATGAGCTGATGGTGACCGCGAACATCTTCGACCATGCCAAACGCAAGCGCTCGTTCGAGATCGTGGCGGAAATACATGGCGGAATGACGAAATCGGCCTCGGCTCAATAGTCTGATGAGGTTGCGCAGGGATCGGTGCCGCAGCTTCGGAGCCGCGGGGTCGGCCTTAATCCCCCAGCTCTCGCTTCCGCGCGTCGGCTCGGCGCTCGGCACCCAGCTCCGGGCTTTAACTCTGTCGCCGCGGAGGCCCCGCCTGCGGGCCCATCCGCCGGCGATTATGCTCGATCGCAAAGATGTGGCTGTAGAGGGTCGCGGTCCATTGCTTACCCTCCATCGTCATCTCGAGATAACGCAGCGCGTCGCCGATATAGCGCTCGACCTTGCTCCAGTAGAATTGCGGATAGCGGTCGACCATGTCGGCGGGACTACCGTAGCCGAGCCTCTCGTTAACGCCGGTTTCGACGAATTCGTAATAGAGCGCGTTGAGCTTGCGCGGGTAGAGCGGGTCGCCCAATTGACCGATGAGATCGCCGGCCCTGACGAGGGCTGCCTCCGTGTCGGTCGCGGCATGGTCGTCGTCATCCGGCACCGGGAAGCGCGTAAGCTCGATCGCGGTCGCGATCCGCTCCTCATCGACGAACGGAACGGGCGCGAGACGCTCGCGGACCACGATCTTCCCCCGTTCGACGTGATAGGGCATCAGGAAGGCGTCGGAGGCCCCGCGCGGGGGCGTCACCGTATTGCCGGCGGCATCGATGACGAATTGCTCGGCGGTGTCGCCGGCGCAGACACCGCGCACATATCCGATGTCGTGGGTCAGCGCGGCCAAAATGGTGTGGGCCCAATCGCTGGGAGTGACCATGCGCTCGAGGCGACGGCCGCGCAAAATGTCCTGGACGCAAAGGGTGACCAGGGCCGTGTGTTGGACATCGTGATAAAGCGCATCGCTGCTGGCGATGCGCTCGATGACGAGCCGGGCGGCTTCGTCCAGGCCGGCGGCAAAGTGCGGCTGCTGGTCGCCATAGATTCTACGGTAGGTCTCGGCCAGGTTCCGACCTAATGCATCGGCAAGAAGGCTCGTCGGGTTCAGCATGATCGGCTCCTCGATTAGGCCGATAGGATCGGCTCAGGTATACCACGTTCACGGAAGCGGAAAGACCCAGCGATGTCATTACCCGTCGCGCTCATGGCTTCGGCGACGGCTCCAAAACCGAAGCCCTCAAATCGGCCCGCGTGGCTATTCAGAGCCAGTTCGATTGTGCGTCTCCTGTGCCTGATCATGGCGGTGACCACCTTCTGTTCCGCATGTGAAGCTCCTTTGGAGGAGAACGTTTGCCAGACAGACGGAACGGGATCCGGATCGCCCGTCTACCTTCCACAATGCCGGATGTCGAACGATCGGCTGCAGATGCTGTTGTTACGACCGACGCCAGGCCCATACATTTTGCCAACACCTGATAGATGAGTTAGCCTTGCGGGCAAGGAGATGGGAGCATCACGCAGAGAAAAGAATGGGGTAGAAATGAAGAGCATGACGCTCCCGAGCGG
>JBARIB010000172.1:0-14620 GCA_049799535.1 Allostellaceae bacterium
CCATGCCGCCTCCGGTGGCGCCGCCCATGCCGCCTCCCGTCGCGGCGCCCATGCCGCCCCCGGTCCCGCCGCCCTTTCCCCCTACGAGCACGACGGCGCTACCGGAAACGCCAGCGAACGGCAACTCTGTTGCTATCGATCGCTGACATAAGGTCGATGCAGTCGCGAGACACACAAGCACTGGAAGCAACTTGTGCATGGAAACCTCTTGGCATTGTCTTTCAAGAGAGCACAGTTCACAATGTCGAAGGTACAGTCAAGCAGCAATTCCGCGCGATGAGAAAGGAAGTTTTCATCCTACTTCGGTTCGTGGCTGTGACTGACATGAGCCAGAACTGGGCGATCTGCATTAGCGTCGACCGCTATGACAATCTGCAGTCGCTGCAATGTCTGAACTTGATGCCGAGGCGCCGGGCGACACTTTCCAAGAATAAGCCGGTTCGACAGGGTCTATCTCATTGCTGAAGATGCTTGTATTGGACGACTATAGCGGGATCGTCCGGGCGGACGGCGTACCATGAGTACGGTCTTCATCAGCTACCGAAGGGAGAACACGGCTGGAGAAGCGCGAGCCTTATTTAATGATCTCGTGGCGCGGCTGGGCGAAAAATCAGTCTTCATGGATGTGGACAGTATCGCTCTAGGTCGCGACTTCCGCAGTGTACTGCAGGAAACAACCGCCTCTTGCGACCTGATGCTGGTGCTGATCGGCAGAAACTGGGCTGAGGCCCAGGACGAAAAGGGACGGATTCGCCTTGAAAATCCCGTAGATTACGTGCGCCTGGAGATCGAATCGGCGCTCAAGCGAGACATAGTTGTCACGCCCGTCCTGGTGCAGGGAGCGCACATGCCGGGGCCGGAGGACTTACCCGCAGAGATCAGGAATCTGGCGTACCGCAATGCATTCGAGCTCAGTCACAACCTTTGGGAGTCGGACGTTCAGGAGATGGTCCGGCGGCTGGGGCTCGACGGTCCCGCGCACGGCCGTCACATCAGTCCCATCGCCCTCCCAAAATCGCCACGGGCGCCTTCAGGGTCGGGCGATATTTCGGCCGCGCCCGCCATTCTTCAAGCTGAGCCGCAGGGGGGATTATCGGCGCGGTGGGCTCGGCCGACGCGGCGGCACGTATTGGGAGCTGCTGCGCTCGCCGTAGCCGGTACCGGCCTGGGGATCGCCGCCCCTTGGATAAGGCGGCTGATGTCGAAACCCTCGCTGCGCATCATCAGCTTCGACGCCGCGAGCGTCGACGAGAGGGGGATACGCAACCCGCCGGAAAAAAACTCGGCCGCAATATTTAGCGAAGGGCTCGGTTCGAGCAGCGGGCTTGATATGGTTTCGATCCCGGCAGGCAGCTTCACGATGGGCTCGCCGGCTGACGAACCCGAGCGGCAGCCGAACGAGGGTCCACAGCACCATGTGATGCTCGCTTCGTTCTTTATCGGCGTTTCGCCAGTTACTCAGGCGCAGTGGTCCGCCGTGGTATCCGCGCATCCCGATAGGATACATCGAGATCTCGACCCCAACCCGTCCTTCTTCAGGGGCATCGACCTGCCCGTCGAGAGCATCACCTGGTACCAGGGCGAGGAGTTTTGCTCGCGCCTTGCCGCGATCACCGGACGGTCGTACCGCCTGCCGAGCGAGGCCGAATGGGAATATGCCTGCCGGGCCGGGACCACGACTCCGTTCAATGTCGGCCCGACGATCACCCCGGATCTCGCAAACTACTGCGGAACCGGCGGCGCCGTCTGCGGCGCCAGCGACGGCCGGAGTGTCGCGTCTGACGTGTATTACGGCCAAAAATACGGTTCAGGTGCATATGGCCAAGGCCCGCTCGGCATCTTCCGGGGTACGACGACACGGGCGGGGACATTCCCGCCCAATCGGTTCGGGCTCTATGACATGCACGGCAATGTCTGGGAATAGTGCCTCGACAAGGTTACGGCAAACTACGCGGATGTGCCGCGGGACGGGACCGCGCATCTTGCAGGTCTAGAGGACAGCGAGCGGATACTTCGCGGCGGATCTTGGTCACACAACCCGGCGATCTGCCGTTCTGCCTACCGAGACAGCATTGACCCAGGCTTCTCAGGTTGGCAGGGCCGCATTGGGCTCAGGGTTGTTTGCACGCTCTGAGCGAGGGAGTGAAGCGCATGGCGGAGGGGCCTGACGCAAGGGGTAATGATTACAACCCCTTATGATTCTCGTCCGCTCCATAAAAGTTATATAGTCTAGGAACGATGGGTGCTGTCCGGATAGGAGCCCTCTCGAAGACAAACCGAGTTTGGCTGAGATGAGCCAAAACTGGGCGATTTGCATTGGCATCGACCGCTATGACAATTTGCAGTCGCTGCAATATGCAAAGCGCGACGCCGAGGCGTTGCGCGACTTTTTCGAAAACGAGGCCGGCTTCGACAAGGTGTATTTTTTTGCCGAGGATGCGTCTCCAATTCCGACCGATTTCGGCGAGCCGATGCGCTCCATGCCGAGCGGCGGGACGCTGCGCCGCTTCCTGCGCGTCAGGTTCGAACAGAAATTCCTGAAGCCGAGCGATAATGTCTGGTTCTTTTTCGCGGGTCACGGCCGGCGCGAGAAAGATCGCGACTACGTCATGCCGATCGACGCCGACCCCGGTAATGTCGAAGAGACGGCGATCCCGGTCAGCTATATTACCGAACGCCTGCGCCGCTGCGGCGCCGCCAATGTGATCCTATTGCTGGACGCCTGTCGCAACGAGGGCGCTCGCGACGGGCAGGGGGTTGGGGCGGAAACACACTCAGGCGTGGTGACGATAGCCTCCTGCAGCCCGAGCGAGCGTTCCTATGAAATCGCCGAACTGCAGCACGGTGCTTTTACCTATAGCTTGTTGGAGGGGTTGCGCCTGCAGGGCGAGAGCAATTGCGCGACTGTCGAGCGGCTCGACCTTCATCTTCGGGTGCGCGTCCCGGAACTCTGCGCCAAGCACCGAAAGCCGCGCCAGACGCCCTATACCCATGCCGAGCCGCTCGAAAAGCTCCATCTGATCTTGGTGCCGAAATTCGCCGCATTATCTGATCTCGGCCCGATCAAGCTCGATGCTCTGCAGGCCGAGACGAACGGTGACCTCGAAACCGCAGAGCAATTATGGTGGCGGGTAATGGCCGTATCGCCGATTGATGCGCAGGCCCATGAGGCCATTAAGCGGATCGCATTGAAACAATCGGCCCTGTCGAACTCGGGATCACCGTCGGTTAGTGAGGCGCCCAGCACACGACAGTCTTCGCTGCCCCGGCAACACTTCTCCCGAACAATCCGACTTACTCGGCGCCAGACAATCGGGATTGGGGCGCTCGTTGCGGCCGGGGCCGGGGCCGTCATCGCTGCCCCTTCGATCCGGAAATGGGTGTCGAGACCGTCTTTGCGAACCATCGCCTTTGACGTCGTCACTGTCGATGACAAGGGCGCGCGAAACCCGCCGGAAAAATACCGGGCCGCAGCATTCACCGAGGCAGTCGGTTCCAGTGCCGGGGTCAATATGGTCTCGATCCCCGCGGGCAGCTTCACGATGGGTTCGCCGGCCGATGAACCCGAGCGGCAGCCGAACGAAGGTCCACAGCATCATGTCACCGTTGCTTCGTTTTTCTGTAGCGACGGACCCATCACTCAGGCGCAGTGGTCTGCGGTCGTATCGGCGCATCCCGACCGGATCCACCGAGAGCTCGATCCAAACCCATCCTTCTTCAGGGGTATCGACCTCCCCATCGAGAGCATCACCTGGAACCAGGCCGAAGAGTTTTGCCTGCGCCTCGCCGCGATAACCGGACGGCCGTACCGCCTGGCGAGCGAGGCCGAATGGGAATATGCCTGCCGCGCCGGCACCACCACGCCATTCAATTTCGGCCCGACGATCACTCCGGAGCTGGTGAATTATTGTGGAACCGGCGAGGCCGTCTGCGGCGACAGTGACGGCAGGAGCGTCGCCTCGCATGTGTATTACGGCCAGAAATATAGTTCGGGTGCTTATGGTCAGGGCCCACCCGGCATTTTCCGGGGTACGACGACGCGGGCGGGGACATTCCCGCCCAATCGGTTCGGGCTCTATGACATGCACGGCAATGTCTGGGAATATTGCCTCGACAAGGTCACGCCAAACTATGCCGATGTGCCACGGGACGGGACCGCGAATCTCTTGGGTCCTGAGGACAGCGAGCGGATGCTGCGCGGCGGATCTTGGTCGCACAATCCGGCGATCTGCCGCTCTGCCTACCGGGACAGTATCGCTCCAGGCGACCGGGGATTGCAGGGCCGCATCGGATTTCGGGTCGTGTGCACGCTCTAACCGGAAGGATGAGGCGCATGGCAGAGGAGCAAGCAGCGCTGTGGTTTGTCACAGAGGTCGAGACCAGCGAAACCGTGGAGGTCGTCGAGGGCGGCCGCAGCTCGGAGGATGTTGGCGGCGGTTTTGGATCCAGCGCAGTGCAGGCAGTTCGCAAGAGCCTGACCCAGCGAGTGCAGATCAGTGCCGATGAACTAAAGCGACAAATCGGCAATTTGCTGGCTGTCGTCGGTGACGTGTTCGATCAGTCGCGTGCCGAGAGCGGAATTATTTTGGACGGTGTCGAGCTGTCAATCGAGATCAGCTCGGAAGGTCAGATCAGTATCCTCGGCAGCGGCGGCAAGCTCGAAGGCAAGGGTGGCATCAAGCTCAGCTTTAAGCGCAACCAAGCGAAAGCCTGATCACCACACGGGGGCATCAATCATTGCTGGCATAGATGGGTTCCCCGGGCTGCTTGTCGCCAAGGCGCAGGAACGGCACGAAGGCGAACGCCACCGCGGTAAACCCGGCCGAGACCAGGATCAGCGGGTCGAGCTGGCGATGGAACAGGTGCTCATACAAAAACGAGCCGATATTTTCGGACAGTGCCCCCGTAAAATTGGTGATCGACATCAGTGCGGCAAAGGCAAATCCTTCGGAGCGGGGCGGACAGTAGTCTGCGGCCAGACTCAATGTCGCGACAAAGGCGATCATGCTGGCGATGCCGCTAAGGAAATTGATCGCTGCCGCCAACACTTCGGTCCACAGCAGCAGGAATGCCACCGTCGCAATGATGCCGAGTCCAATGCTGAGGTTCAGCAGTGCTTTTGCCGTAATCCCCTTCAGAAACCGGCGGTACAGTATGGCTCCGGCAATCCACCCGGCCGAATTGATCGAGCCGAGGATCCCGATGTATTCTTGCGAAAACTTAAGATCGTCGGTCATGTGGTAATAGAGCGGGGTACCAAGCCCCGGGTTCAGGTAATAAACGAAGAGGAACAATGCGATGAGCCAAAGCTCCCTCAGGGTGAGGGCGGCCAGAAGGCTCATGAAGGTCCTTTTCATCTCAGGGAAATTGATGTGGCTGGCCGGCTCGCGGATCAGAAACCAGCCGGCAAAGACCACCACGAGCGGTACGACGGCGATGATAGCGGCAGCGTCGTGCAATGCCTCGCTCGGTGTAAGCCTTCCGACCAGCTGACCACCGATGAAGGCGCTCGCCATCGCGGCGATGTTGAACCATAGCCATTGTTGATTGACGAAAGAGTCGCTGGCGCCGAATTTCTGGCCGTTCTCGACCAGTATGGCGCCGCATATCGTGCTCGATATCGCCAAACCGTAAGCAGTCAATAGCAGCGCAAAAATGATCTCGCTCGGCGCCGTAATCTGCGCCACCCAACAATAGGCGCCGGTGGCCGCCAGATTGGCAATGACCAGATAGCTCTTCCGGCGATACCCGAAGAGTGGCAGGAAATCCGAGACGATCCCGTAGACCGGCTTGATGATCCAAGGAAGGTTGAGCACCGTCAGATAGGCGGTGACTTGGACCGGGGTCCACCCGTAGGTTTGTTTGAGAAAATAATTGAGCGGCTGCGCGATCAGCCCGCCGGTCTGGCCGATCCCCTCGACGACATAGACGAGCGCGAAAAACACCATGAGCCGGCTGACTTGCCGGCTCTCGTCATTTGACGGCGACAATGACCTCGATCTCGACCGGTATCCCGCCCGGCAGCGAGCTCATGCCGACCGCCGAGCGCGCATGCCGCCCGCGCTCCCCGAAGACTTCGACGAAGAGATCCGAGCAGCCATTGACGACTTTGGGATGGTCCTCGAAACCGGGAGCGGCGTTGACCATTCCGAGCACCTTGACGATGTCCTCGACCCGGTCGAGGTCGCCGCCGAGCGCATCTTTCATGGCCGCGATCAGCACCAGCCCTACCTGGCGCGCGTGCCGATAGCCGTCATCGATCGACATGCCGGCGCCGAGCTTTCCTCTGGGCATTTTGCCGTCGGCTCCGTCCGGAGGACCCTTGCCCGACAGGTAGAGCAGATTGCCGACCCTTTTGGCATGGACATAGTTTCCGATGGGATTGCCGACCTGCGGCAGGGTAATTCCCAAATCCTTTAGTCGGTGCTCGACGCTCATTCGATGCTCCCCGGGTTCAGCGGCACAGATATTTTCCGAGCTGGGCACTGCCGTCCTGAACGGTCGAGATCAGCTCAGCGTTCTTGCCCCAGGTTTGACAATGGACCTGCGCGACCGAATTCGCCACTGCATCAGGCGTGTCGTCGGGATACCACCGCAGGGTTATTTCGCTGGGCGATGAACTCAATGTCCAGGGTGGGCCGCTGCACGCACTGAGACACAAGGCAGCCATCCCGGCGGCGCGGACTGCGAACAACAGCGCTGACACCGGCTCCTCACCTCCCCTCCGGTAGACCCCGTCAGACGCCCAGCTAACGCTGCAACCGGGCGGCGTCATGCTCCGGCCAGCTGGTGCCAATCGATATCGCTGCCTAGCTGCAGCGGTTTCCCGGCTTCGGGCATCGGATATTTGAGGCCGTTCGCGCAATTGAACAGGACGACCCGTTCGTCTGCGCGGACCCGCCCGGCGGCGAGCGCCTGCTTGTAGGCAGCGTAGGTCGCGGCCCCCTCCGGGCACAACAATAGGCCCTCTTCCGCCGCAACCTCCCGCCAGGCTTCGGCAATGGCATCGTCGGTGACGGCGGTTGCGAAGCCGCCGCTCTCGCGCACCGCCCGCAGGATCAGAAAATCACCAATCGCCTGCGGCACGCGGATGCCGGCCGCGAAGGTATGCGCGTTTTCCCAACGCGGTGCGTGCTCCGCTCCCTCCTGCCAAGCCTTGACCATCGGAGCGCAACCCGCCGCCTGCACGACAACCATGCGCGGCCGCCGCGGCCCGATCCAGCCGAGAGCCTCCAGCTCTGCAAAGGCCTTCCACATACCGATGATGCCGGTACCGCCCCCCGTCGGATAGAAGATCACGTCCGGCAGTTCCCAGCCTAGCTGTTCGGCCAACTCGATCCCCATCGTCTTCTTGCCTTCGATGCGATAGGGCTCCCGAAGCGTCGAGCAATTGAACCAGCCGACCGCCCGTTCGCCTTCGCTGACCAGCTTGCCGCAATCGTCGATGAGACCATTGACCAGGAACACCGCCGCTCCCTGCATCGCGATCTCGCGGACATTCACCGAGGGAGTATCCTCCGGGCAAAACACGTAACCCTTGATGCCAGCCCGCGAGCAATAGGCCGCCATCGCCGCTCCGGCATTACCGTTAGTCGGCATTGCCATCGCGGTGACCCCGAGTTCTTTGGCCATCGACACCGCGAGCGCCAATCCGCGGGCTTTAAAAGAGCCGGTCGGCAGCCGCCCCTCGTCCTTGACCAGTATTTCGCCGGTAGTGCCAAGCTGTGCCGCTATCCGCGGCAGCGCGATTAACGGCGTGACGACCTCGCCCAGGGATATCACATTCTCTGGACGGCGGACCGGCAATAGCTCGCGATATCGCCACAAGGTTTGCGGCCGGCTCGCCAGAGCTTCACGCGGCAGCGCGTCACGAACCCCATCGAGATCGTAGCGCACCAGCAAGGGGCGACCTACCTTCGACAGTGTTTGCAACCTGTCGGCCGCATATCGCTCCCCGGTCAGGCTGCACTCCAGATGCGTGACGAAGGTCGGCAGATCCCCTCCTGTCCAATGACAATCGGCCATCCAACCCTCCGCGGCCATCTGCGACCTCGGTGTTATCGCTGTTCTTCCAGCGAAAAAACAGCGAGAACACCGTCGGCATTACTTTCTCACGCCTGGAACCTTCATGTCCGAAAGCTTTGATCGCCGGGAGCACCGACATCCTCAAAGCCGCAATTTCGAGGATCTGACCCTCGGTGAGTGCTTCTATATTCCGAGCCGCACAATGACCGAAGCGCATTTCGCCACCTTCCAGGCGCTGTCGGCCGACAATCATCCGATCCATTATGACGTCGAGTATTGCCGCGAGCGCGGCCATCCGGGTCCGCTCGCGCATGGGTTTCAGATCCTGTGCTTCACCGCGGCGGGGGCCAGCACCTTTGCTCTAGCGGTCGGTGACGCGCTGATCGCCTTCACCGAGCAATCATCGAAATTTCTCAACCCGGTCTATCCCGGAGACACGCTCTACCCGATGCTCCAGATCACAGACTTGAGGCCGCAGCGCTCAACCGGCGTCGTCACGCTGACGGCCACCGTGCACAATCAACGGGGCGAACTCGTGCTCACCGGCGAGCAGAAAATTCTGCTGCGTAGGAAACGCGCCGAGATCAGCGGCGCTCGATAACCCCGGCGAGTAGGTCGGCGGCGCGCCGGCACTGCTCGCGGCTGACGTCAAGATGCGTGACGGCACGCACCGTGCGCACGCCAAACGCCGAGATCAGCACGCCGGCTTCTTGCGCGCGGGAGACGACTGTCGCAGCGTCGGGCGCATCCGGCTCCATGCGAAAGATCACGATATTGCTCTGCACGGTCGCGAGGTCGAGGCTGACGCCGTGCAGCCGGGCTAGCCTTTCAGCCAGAAGCCGCGCGTTTTCGTGGTCCTCAACGAGCCGGGAGAGGTTGTGCTCGAGGGCGTACAGGCCGGCGGCGGCGAGAATTCCCGACTGCCGCATCGCGCCGCCGAACATGCGCCGCGCCCGCCGGGCGCGAATGATGCCGTCGTACCGGCCGGCGATCAGGCTGCCGACGGGACAGCCCAGCCCTTTCGAGAGCGCAACTGAGACGAAATCGAATGGCGCCGCGAGTTCGGCCAAACTCTGCCCGGTCGCGGCTGCAGCATTGAATAGCCGCGCGCCGTCGAGATAGCTGGCCAGGTCGAGTTCGCGCGCGGTCTCGCAGACGGCGATGACCTCGGCATGCGGGAACACCACACCGCCGCCGCGATTGTGGGTGTTCTCGACCGCTACCAAAGTTGTCGGCGGGAACACAATGTGGCCCGGCGGCTTATAGGCGGCCCGCACATCGGCGGCGGCGAACAGGCCGCCCTGACCTACCACGGTGAACTGCACGCCGGAGTTGGCCGCGGCGGCGCCGGATTCGTGCCAGACGACATGCGCCTCCTCACCGACGATCACGTCATCGCCAGGTCGCGTCAGGATCTTGAGGGCGAGCTGGTTGGCCATCGTGCCGCTCGGCACAAAGAGAGCCGCTTCCTTGCCGAGCAATTCGGCGACCCGCTCCTGCAACCGGTTGACCGATGGGTCTTCCCCATATTGGTCATCCCCCACTGGCGCGGCGGCCATCGCTTGGCGCATGGCGGCCGACGGTGTCGTCACAGTGTCGGAACGAAGGTCGATGCGATCCATGCCGCGCCCCGCTATTTCAGCTTGTCCGCAAGTTTCTGGATCCCGGCATTTGCGCAGGCTTCGTCCTTCTCGCCGCCGGGCGCGCCGCTAACGCCGATCGCGCCGATGACCTCGTTCCCCGCCTTGATCGGCAGCCCGCCACCCAGCGCAATCGTCCCCTCGGTATCCTTGAGGCCGGCCACCGCGGGCTCGGTCAAAACGCGCTTCGCCCAATCCGCCGAGGGCTGTCTGAAGGTGACCGAGGTGAAGGCCTTGCGGCGGCTGGTCACGATCGTGTGCGGGCCGGAACCGTCATCGTGGAACGCCACTTTGACCAAGCCGTCGCGATCGAGGACGGTGATGCTGACGTGATAGCCGTCGGACCGGCACTTTTCGAGCGCCGCCTGGGCCATGGCACGCGCGAGGTCGAGCGATAGTGCCTTTTCGGTGAGAACTTCCTGCGCCCACGCCGGCGCAGCCGCCACCACTAAGAGAACCGCCAGGGGCGGCATGAGACGAGCCAAACGCATTTTTGTCCCCGGATTCGAAGCTGGAGCGAGATGCCCAGACCGGAGTTTAGCCGATCGTCTAGGTTAATGCGCCTCCGGCACGGCTTGGCCGGGGCCAGTGCGCGCCCGACTTGCGGAACAAGAAGATGTGTCGATCGTTATCGTTGCCGACTCGCCTGGCTGGACGTAGGTCAGCTCGGTTTCCTTGGGCTGCGCTTCGACCGAGACGTGGGCGCTCTGACCAGGTAAAGACCGGTGGTCGCAGCTGGCAGATACATGCCTCGCTCGAGCGAGGGGACGCCGGTTACCACCCCGTCAAACGGTGCCCGAACCACGCTGTGACGCAAAACTGGCGCTGGTCGCGGGTTCGCTATGGACACGGGGCTTCTGATGGGAAAAACTTAGTACCCGGGTCCGTCGTCCACGCTTGGGGAGGCAAAGATGAGCGTTCGGATCGCGACCGCCCTTGCCATAGCGATCACGGCCGGAATGGCTGGCATGCCGGCAGATGCCGCATGTCCACTGAGAAGCTCGCACCGGTGCGGTAATCTCGGCTCAGCCGTGAATTTGAGCCTCGCGCCTGACGTTACGGGCAAAATCGTCGATCAAGAACCGGTGAGCAAAGGATCTGATAAGGCTGCAGCCGAGGCTACCGCATCGAAGCCTTATAGTGGTCCCACTTTCGGGGTGCCCTCGGGCACCCGGGCGCCAACAATCGGCTATTCCTGGTCGATTGAGTAACAGAGCTCGGCAAGTATCTGACTTGATCTAGGCGCCGATTACTCCCGACGCTGGGCTTTCCCGCGTGCTAAGATGGCGCAAGGAGAACAGGGAGGATCGCCATGTCCCGCTACTTTGCCCTTTTGCTGATTTCAGCAGCGGCGAGTCTGGGATCGCCGGTATCGGCGCAGACAGTAAAGGTTGGTCTGATCAACAGCTACACCGGGTTTGTCGCGCAGGCGGCCGACCAAGGGCAAAAAGGCAGCGACCTCTATGTCAAGGAGCATGAGAAGGATCTGCCGCCCGGTGTCAAGATCGAGATCTTGAAGCGCGACGACACTTCCAATCCGGAGGTCGGCAAGCGGCTGGCGCAGGAGTTGATTACGCGTGACCACGTGCAGCTGCTGACGGGCATCGTCCTGTCGCCGGTCGCCACCGCGGTGGCTCCGCTGACCGCCGAGGCCAAGGTGCCGCTCGTTCTCAGCTACGCCGCCGCCGGTGTCTCCATCCCGCGGATCTCGCCCTACGTCGTTCGCGTAACCTTCACTCTGTGGCAAGAATCCTATCCGATGGGCAAATGGGCGGGCGAGCAGGGCTGGAAGACGGCCTACACCGCGGTCACCGACTTTATCGCCGGCCATGACGCCGAGGCGGCCTTTACTAAGACCTTTACCGATGCCGGCGGCAAGATCGTCGGCGCCGACCGGTTCCCGCTGGCCAATCCCGACTTCACTCCATTCGTGCACCGCATCAAGGACGCCAAGCCCGACGTCGCCTTCATCTTCGTCCCCGCCGGCACTCAAGCCACGGCGATGATGCGGGCAATCAACGATCTCGGCCTGCGCGAGGCCGGGATCAATATCACGGCGCCCCAGGACCTGCTGCCCGACGAGGAATTGCCCAACATGGGCGACATGCCGCTGGGCCTTATTACCTCCGGTACCTATTCCGTCGCCGGCAAGCGGCCGGCTAACGAGGCCTTTCTAGCGGCTTGGAAGCGGGAATACGGCGACAAGGCGATCCCTGACTTCTTCTCGGTCGACGGCTGGGACGGGATGGCGATGATCTTTGACCTGGTCAAGGCGACCAAAGGCAAGTTCACCGGCGATGAGGCGATGACGTTCTTTTCCCATTGGAAAAACCCGGACAGCCCGCGGGGGCCGATCGCGATTGATCCAGCGACCCGCGACATCATCCAGAACATCTACATCCGACGCGTCGAGAAGGTCGACGGCAAGCTCGCCAACGTAGAGATCGCGACGATCCCGATGGTCAAGGACCCGTGGAAAGAGCTGAACCCGCCGAAATAATCTCCGCCGAGCGCGCCTGCGGCCATGGGCGACATCTTTTCGGCCGCCGTCAGCATTGCCTTCAACGGCCTCGCCTTCGCGATGGTGCTCTACCTGATCTCGGTCGGGCTATCGGTGACGATGGGCATGATGGGGTTCGTCAATCTGGCGCACGGCGTCTTCGCCATGGCCGGCGGCTATGTCGTGACGAGCCTGATGAAGAACCAGGGCGTGCCGTTTCCGCTGGCCCTCATTGGTGCGGCCCTGACGGTGGCGGCGGCGAGCATCCCGGTCGAGCGCCTCTTGTACCGGCGCTTCTACGGCGGCGACGAGCTCGACCAAGTGCTACTGACGATCGGGCTCGCCTTTATGTCGGTCGCCGGCGCCACCTATATTTGGGGGCCGCTGCAGCAGCCCTTGCAACCGCCGGCGTGGCTGAGCGCCCCTTTCGATTTGGGTTTCCGCAGCTTTCCCGCCTACCGTAGCTTTCTCATTCTCAGCGGCGCGGCCCTTGTGACAGTGCTGTGGCTCGCGGTCGAGCGCACCCGCTTTGGCGCGCGGGTGCGCGCCGCCGTCGACAATCTGCGGATGGCCCAATCGGTCGGCATCGACACCTCGCGCCTTTTTATGGCGACCTTCGCTCTCGGCAGCGGGCTCGCCGGTCTGGGTGGCGCGTTGGGGGCCGACCTGCTCGCCGTCAATCCCGGCTATGCGTTACAGAACCTCGTCTTTTTTCTGATTGTCGTCGCCGTCGGCGGGCTCGGCAGCATCCGCGGGCCGTTTTTTGCCGCGGTCCTGATCGGCGTCACCGACACCGCTTCCAAATATCTGGTCCCGGAATTCGG
Source organism: Allostellaceae bacterium (assembly GCA_049799535.1). GTDB lineage: Bacteria > Pseudomonadota > Alphaproteobacteria > ATCC43930 > CGMCC-115725 > AP-15. The sequence goes on from JBARIB010000172.1 coordinate 12,990, forward strand.
GGCTTTTTTCATCTACGTGTTGACCTTGGCGGTTCTGTTGTGGCGGCCGAACGGTCTGTTCGGCCGGGCTTGATGCCCCGTCACGACGCGGTCGGCGGCTTTACCCGACGCCACCGCTACCATCCACTCGAAGCATTGCCATGGCTGGTCGCGGTCGCGGCCTATTTCGCCTTCCCGACCTATGTGCCATTGGGCGCACAGATCCTGGCGACCATTCTTTTTGCATTGTCGGCCGATCTGGTGCTCGGCTATGCCGGGATCGTCACCCTGGGCCAGGCCGCATTTTTCGGCGCCGGTGCCTACACCGCAGGACTCCTCGCTGCGCACGGGTGGGGCGAGCCGATCACCGGGCTCATTGCCGGCGCCGCAGCGGCGGCACTGATCGGGTTGTTGTCCGGCCTCGTCATTCTGCGCACGACGGGCCTGACCTTGCTGATGCTGACGCTGGTCGTCGCCTCGATGCTCTACGAGGCGGTCAACAAGGCGAGCTGGCTCACCGGCGGCGATGACGGGTTGCAAGGAATGCAGGTCTGGCCGATCTTCGGCCGGTACCGCTTCGATCTGTTCGGCCATACTGCCTATTTCTATTGCCTGATCGTGCTGTTCCTGTGCTGGTTAGCGGCTCGGCGGCTCGTTCATTCGCCGTTCGGCCGCTCGCTCGTCGGCATCCGCGAGAATGTCCGGCGCATGCACGCGATCGGCGCGCCGGTCGGTGGCCGCCGCCTCGTCGTCTACACGATTTCGGCGGCGCTCGCCGGCGTCTCGGGCGCGCTGATCGCACAGACGACGCAGTTCGTCGCCCTCAGCTTTCTCAGCCTCGACCGCTCCGGCACCGTCTTGATCATGCTGATCATCGGCGGGGTCGGGCGGCTCTATGGCGCCTTCATCGGCGTCCCGCTCTACATGATCGCGCAGGATCGTTTCTCCACAATCGACCCGGTCTATTGGTATTTCTGGATCGGGCTGTTGATGGTGCTGATCGTGGTCTTCGCCCGCGGCGGCGTGCTGGGCTTGGCCGAACGCTTGCAGTCGCGGCTCGGGTCGCGGCGATGAGCGCGAGAGGATGAGCGTGGCGGCGCTCGAAACTCGCGGGCTGACGAAGAGCTTCGGCGCGCTCGTCGTCGCCAACATGATCGATTTCCGCCTCGAGCGCGGCGCCCGCCACGCGCTGATCGGGCCGAACGGCGCCGGCAAGACCAGCTTTGTCGAGCTGGTGACCGGCGCGTTGCCGGCGAATGCCGGGCATATCTTTGTGGAGGGCGCCGACATTACCCGGTTGCCTCAAGCCGCGCGGGTCAAGCGCGGCCTCGTCCGCACCTTTCAGATCACCGCGCTGTTCCGCGGCCTCAATGTCCTCGAAAACGTCACCCTGGCGATTTGCGAACGGCAGGATATCGGTGGAGGACTGTTCCGCCCCGCTGGGAATTACCGCGCGGCGATCGAGGAAGCCTTTGCGCTGGTCGAGCGGCTGGGACTCGCCGACGAAGCATTGCGTCGCGTCAACACCCTCGCTTACGGCCGTCAGAGGCTGGTCGAGATCGCGGTGGCGCTCGCCCTCACGCCCAAAATCCTGCTGCTCGACGAGCCCGCGGCGGGAGTTCCGAGCGGCGAAAGCGGCACGATTATCGAAG